>CAYFYG010000214.1:0-6604 GCA_964347225.1 uncultured Dehalococcoidia bacterium
TAGCGGGCGGTGTCCAGGTTGCTGGTCGTCACCAAGGCGTCGCTGATCTCCTCCATCGGGCCACCCGTCATGATGTCCTGGCCCATGACACCCAAGAGAAAGGTGGCGATGTAGATGGCTGCGCCGATGGCCAGCAGATTGCTTACGGCCAGGAGGGCAGCCCGATCCTCGTCGACGTTCCGCGTCAGCTTGATGACCAGCACCAAGAACAGAATCGCGGCCGTAACGGAACCCGTGATCGGCAGCTCGGTCATCTCCAGGATGTGGGGCAGGAGGAAGATGCCGCTAAGCAGGAACCCCACCACGACGAGGAGGTCTCGCGCTCCCAGGTACACCATCCACCAGATGTCCGCCCCTAGCCGAAGTGAGAACTTCTGGAGGACGTTCAACATGTAGGGCCGAGCCAGGTGAAGGGCGAGGATGAGCAGCCAGACGATAGGTAGGGCGGCAGCGATCGTGCCTTCCACGAAGATCTCGGCGCTCTCATAAGTACTGGGGATGCGGTCAATTAGCTCCTGATCGAACTGAGCGTCGGTGATAGCCGGAACTGCCCCACCGACCCCAGCCACGATCATCTCCGTGACCGCCATCCCACCCTCAGCGTCCATCACCATCATCTCGTGGAGGCCTGCGGGCATCTCGTGCGGCAATTCGAAGTGCACCTCGAAGTTGCCATCGGCGTCGCTGCGCGCGGTGGCCAGAGGCTCCGCCAGATCATCGGTGGTAATGGTGATCTCGGCATCGGCGCTGAAGTGCTCGCCTTCGACCATGACCTCGTCGCCCGGCTGTGGCTGCTCCGGCGTCATCGTGACTGTCGGCTCATGCGCCAGGGCGGTCCCGGCCCAAGCAAGGGCCACCGTCAACGCCACCGCGAAGGCGGCCAGAAGCTTCAATCTCATGACTTCACCTCCTCGGTCTCAGAAGGAATATCCTCCTCCGACCAGGTGCGCCAGACCTGCCAGTGCCCCTTGCGGTGGGCCGCCACCTTCCAGCGCTGAAGCCCGCCCCAGGGATCGGTCGTCACGCGGCGGAACGGGTCACGGGTGAGGTCAGAGAGAGGTACCCAACCCGTCAACTTTGGACCTTTCTTCTTGTGAGTAACGGCAGGCACGTCAGCGTAGGCAGGCTCTTCGTCGGCCGTGGCGATCGTGATCGCCTCCGTGGGGCACTCGATGTAGCAGACGTTGCAGCCGGTACACTT
Source organism: uncultured Dehalococcoidia bacterium (assembly GCA_964347225.1). Taxonomy (GTDB): domain Bacteria; phylum Chloroflexota; class Dehalococcoidia; order SM23-28-2; family RBG-16-64-32; genus DAOUMF01. The sequence continues at coordinate 1,202 of CAYFYG010000214.1, forward strand.
GTCGATCTGGACGGGGAACTCCATCATCCACTCGTTGACCTGGCCGGAAGGCTCCACGCTGGGCTGGGTTGGCCTGGTCATGTTGAGGCAGCGCACCGGGCACACGTCCATGCACGCGCCGCAGTTGATACAACGGTGCTCGTCACATATGAACTGGAAAGCCATTGACACTCTCCGATCCGTGCCTTCCGCATTTGCGGCCGGCACGTCGCTCGTTTGCCGGCTGGCACCTCCCTGAACTGGGGAATCTATGCCATGGGAAACGAGGCGAATCCAGCAGCGCGCACGCTTCCGTTTCCATGTCGACTGCTCGGTTCCATTGTTCCGCAACAGAGCCAGCGTCTGATCCGGGAGATGGCGTAGTCACACTAGGCAAAATGGCTTAGAGGACGGATGTGAGGCCCCCGGGGCTGGTAGAATCGAATTATGAGGCTTGACGCACTGGAACCTGTCCGCGTGGTGATCGCCGAAGACCACGCTCTGGTCCGCGAGGGGACGCGACAGATCCTCGAAGAGCAGGCCGGCGTAACCGTGGTGGGCGAGGCTGAGGACGGCGAGCAGGCCGTGGATCTTGTCTCCCGCCTGAGCCCGGACGTCGTGTTGATGGATATTGCGATGCCAAAGCTCAACGGGATCGAGGCTACTCGCCGCATCAAGGAGTCATCACCTTCCACCAGTGTGCTCGTCCTCACCGCGTACGATGACGACCAGTACATATATGCGCTCCTGGACGCTGGCGCGGCGGGCTACCTGCTGAAGAACGTACGCGGCGAGGAGCTGGCCCGGGCGGTGCGGGCTGTGGCCGAAGGCGAATCCGTGCTTCACCCCGCCATCGCCACCAAAGTGTTCAAGCGCTACACCAGCACCGGTCAGGTCTCCTCTCAGGAAGAGATCGAGCCCCTGACAAACCGGGAGACGGAAGTGCTGGCCATTGCCGCCAAGGGACTCGGCAACAAGATGATTGCTCGAGAACTCAACCTGAGCGATCGCACAGTGCAGGTGCACCTCAGCAACATCTTCGGCAAGCTGGGCGTGGCCTCCCGTACGGAGGCCGTGATCACCGCCCTCAGGCGGGGCCTTCTACGCCTGGAGGAGATATCATGAGCGGTGCCTCGGCTCCCGCGGCCAGCGAGGCTTGGCCGTCGCACCTGAGGCCCGCGACCATTGTTGCCGGGTTCCGCGGCCGTTGGCACGACGCCCGCTTTTGGTTCACCCAGGCGATGGTTCTCGCGGTCACCGCCATCCACTATGTCGTGGAGGCCTTTCCCGTCGATGATTCCATCTCCACCGTCCACCACATTCCGGTAATCCTGTATCTGATCCCCGTGGTCTACGCTAGCCTTCACTATGGCTGGGAAGGTGGCATCCTGACGGCCGTGTGGGCCGGCCTGCTCACAGTCCCCGGTATGGTCATATCACACCGATCGGATTTCCACTGGGTGGGCGAATTGGGTCAGGTGGCGGTCACGCTGGTGGTAGGCACCGTGCTAGCATGGCGGGTCAAGCTCGAGGCTGAGCAGCGACAACGGGCGGAGCGCACCAGCGCGGAACTAGCACTTTCAGAGGAGAAGTACCGCAGCATCTTCGAGAACGCGGGCGACCCGATTCTCGTATGCGACGGCGATGGCCGTGTCGCGGCCGCCAACGAAGCGGCGGCGGAGATGTGCGGTTATCCTCATGCCGAATTGACGGGGATTCCTGTTGAGCAGCTGTTCGGGCCCGAAGGCGGACAGAAACTCAGTGACACCTCGCAGAATCAGCCCCATGACCGCTTGCGTCTAGTGCTGACCAAGAAAGACGGTTCTACTGCGCTTGTGGATGCCGCTCGCACGGCCTTGGCGGGCAACGGAGATCTACCCGCACTGCAGACGATCCTGCGTGACGTCACGGAGCAGGTGCGCCGGCACGAGGACATGCGCACATACGTGCGGGAGGTGACGCGCGCCCAAGAGAAGGAGCGTACGCGGATCGCCCGCGAACTGCACGACGACACCGCTCAGTCCCTCATCCTACTCTGTCGCAACTTAGACACGGCCGCCCGCAGCGGAGCTCAGAGCGAGGACCTCGACGACATGCGCAATCTGGCCGACTCCATTCTGGAGAACGTACGGCGGTTCAGCCGCGACCTGCGTCCGTCTGTCCTGGACGACCTTGGCCTTCTGCCCGCCATCGAATGGCTTGCGGCCGAGATGACCCGCCGTGGGGCGGCAAGGGCCGAGGTCAAGGTTGAGGGAAGCCCGCAGCGGCTGCCCGCAGAGGCGGAACTGGTGTTGTTCAGGATCGCTCAGGAAGCGCTCCACAACGTGGAGAAGCATGCAAGCCCCTGCTTGGCCACCGTTGAGGTACATTTCGGCCGCGAGGAAGTGACACTCACGGTCACAGATAACGGCCCGGGATTTGCGCTCCCGGAGGCCAGCAAGTTAGCCGAGATGGGAAAGCTAGGCCTCCGCGGCATGCAGGAACGCGCCGAGCTGCTAGGGGCGGAGTTCACTATCGAATCGCACCCCGGCCGAGGCACAATCGTGCGGGTAGCACTGCCCACCGGTGGCAAGAAGCGTCTCGACGAATCCGGGTAGGCCGGTGCGCTCTCCCACACGCAGGTTCTTGCGGGCACTGCCGGTAGGCTAGCCGTTCGGCAATCGCTCAGGACCGGCGATCGATGAGCCAGGCTCTCACCTCGGGGTCCATGGCCTATACGTCCATCGTCACCAAATAGCCATCCGCACCACAAGTCTCTCTTCCGTGGGCATACTTCGTTCGGTCAGAATGCGCCTAGAGTGAAGTGCAGCGAGTTGGGGTTGTACTACCTACTAGTAACTAGTAACCTAACACACGGCGAAATAGGTTAAGTGTCCTGTCGTGTCCGTCCTCGCAATTCCATAGGCTCCAAAGAAGGATACGGCGGAGCGGATCCAGGCTGCAGAGGTCGAAATGAGGTGGAGACTGGCCGCGCTTGGGTGGACCCCGGCGTCGGCTCTCTTCTTGACCCCCATCGTAGCCGCCACGCTAATCTTTGCGTCGCTGGCCGTGGTGACTCCGGCCCAGCCCGTTCACGCCGATGGGCAGCCCACCGTTCATGACGTAGCTGGCGACCTGATGTGTCAGTGCAGCTGCTCTATGACAGTGGCTGCGTGTCAGGAGGCGATGGAGTGCAGCGTGGCTGCTGACTTCGTGCAGAACATCCAGCGCCGGCTGGAGACCGGCGAGAGCAAGCAGGAAATCCTTGACCGCTTTGCGTCCATCTACGGTGAGCAGGTCCTGGCCTCGCCCCGCAAGAGCGGGTTCGGCTTGACGGCGTGGGTCACCCCCTTCATGGCGGTCATCTCGGGCGGCATAGTCCTTGCCGCGCTCGTCCGGACTTGGGTGAGACGCCGATCCGCCCCACTCGAGGGGGAAATGTCGGAGGGTGGAACCGAAGACCTCGATCGCTATCAAGAGCGCGTGGACGAAGAGTTGCGTCTCCTGGAGTGAGGAGCCCCCATGACCTACGTGGCGATCCTCATCTCGATGCTTGTGACCCTCACGGCAGTGGGATGGCCCCTTGTCAGCTCTTCCCGCAGCAATGAGCGACAGCCCCGCCGGGGCTCAGCTTGGGGTGAGGCATGAACACGTCAGCAGAGGACGAAAGGCCCGCCGTCGCCTTGGAGGCGGAGTCCCCCCTGCAGCCAACCCGGCGCCGCTGGACGCGCGGCCTGGGTGTCGCCCCCGTGGCTTTCGTGGTGCTCGCGGTGGTTGGCCTCCTGTCCTTCGGCCTTCTGTCCGAAGGCGGACGCGGATCGGGTGTCCTGAGAATGAGCCGCGGCGCCCCCGACTTCACGCTCAACCTGTTCGACGGTGGTACCTTCACCCTGTCGGAGAAACGGGGCCAACCGGTGGTGATGAACATCTGGGCCTCCTGGTGTCACTCGTGCAGAGAGGAGGCGCCTGTGCTGGAGCAGGGCTGGCGCTCCTACCGCGATCGAGGAGTCAAGTTCGTCGGCGTCAATGTCATGGACAGCCGTGGCGACGCGGAGGCGTTTCTGGAGGAGTTCAAGATCACCTATCCGAACGGAACTGACGAGAGCGACATCTACTTCGACTACGGGGCGGTCGGCGTGCCCGAGACCTTCTTCATCAATAGAGATGGTGTCATAGTCCTCAAGTTCTTCGGCCCCCTGGACGCTGAGCAGCTGTCCGCATTGGTGGAGGAGTTGTGGCAGTGATGGAGGCCGTGGCGAAGCTGGTGGAATTGTGGTCATTGGCGCTCGCCGCTCTAGAATGGACCTGCAAGTTCGACAAGGAGTAACCGTGGCTGCCTTCATCTCTCGACTGTTCACCGCCGTTGTAGGCGGTACCACCTACCTGTAAATAGTAGACCCCAACATTCTTCCTGATGAACGCTGCTCTCTCTTCCACGGCTCATCCCCCAGTGTCGAGCAACGGATAGCCGGCCTGCTCCCATGCGATCATGCCGCCGTCCAGGTTCCACACATTGGTGTACCCGAGGCCGACCAGGACCTCGGCCGCCGTGGCGCTCATGCCCCCGCTGCGGCAGTACAGGACGATCTTCGCGTCCCTTTCCTGCGGAAGCTCCTCGAGTCGTTCGGCTACCTGGTCATAGGGGATGAAGAGGTCCGTACCCTCTATCTCCCCCTCATAGGGGATGTGAACGTTGACGAGCGGAAAGTCCTTGCTGTCGAGCATGGACTGAAGCTCGGCCGGCGCTACATTGACGTACGAACCTCCTTGAGTCTCCATCCTTTGGCCGAGCGTGTTGGAGGGCCCACCAGCGCCTGGCCCCACCTCCGGCTCGCTTCCCTCGTCGCCGTTCCCACATGCTGCCGCCAGCCCAGCGAGGGCCAGCAAGGCAGCCACCACGAGGGCGTTGGCGAAACCACGCTTGCCCTTCATATTCCTACCTCCTCTTGGGCCATCAGCCAACTGCCCGCTCGAGAAGCGCCTGACCCGACTGGTCTCCCCCGACCAGAACATGGTGCGGACTGAGTCACCATCTGTAGAGGCTATTCCGCCAGCGTTCCCTCGGCCGCTGGCGTCTTGTCCGGAGGAGAGGGTGACTCTTCCCCCGTCACGATGAGCGTGCCGACCTGGACGTTAGGATGGATGTCGCAACGGAATGCATACTGGCCGGGCTCGTCGATGCGGACCACCGTGAACGCGGAATCGCCAGGCTTGATGAGCGTGGAGGCCTGGCCAGTAGGCGCGGCGATAAAGTCGTCTGCAGTCCCGTACTCCTGGTCAACACCTGTGATGCGAAGATTGTGGGTTACGCTACCGGTGTTGTTCACGTTCACCTTTACCGTCTCTCCGACCTCGATGGAGATAGTGCCAGGCTCGAAGAAACTGTCCAGCGCCGGTTGTCCGCGATCGGCCGCCTCGACGGTGATCTCGCGGGTGGCCTCCTCC
>CAYFYG010000215.1:0-1740 GCA_964347225.1 uncultured Dehalococcoidia bacterium
CGGGCGTCCTCCTCGCTGCCCCCGCGGAGGGAGATCAGTCCCTGCACGACGCGCTGCTGGAACGCCGGGTCCTCGTTCAGGAAGAGCGGCACCTGGACCGTTCGTCGGATGCTTGAGTACTCGCGGCCGACACCTTCGCAGTGCTGCTCCAGCACCTCGTACTTGTGCCGGACCTCCTCCGGCGTGCCGCTGACGTTGGCGGCGTCGGCGTATCTGGCCACCGTGCGCAGGGTGCGTTTCTCGCCCCCGCCGCCGACGAGGATGGGCGGGTGGGGCTGCTGGACGTTGGGCGGGTTGTACGGCGGCCGATCGAGCTGGTAGTAGCGACCCTGGAACGTCGGCCGCGACTGCGTCCACAGCAGCTTGACCACCTGCACCGCCTCGTCGAGCCGCTCCAGCCGCTCCCGCGTCGTGTAGAAGGGGATGGCGAACGCCTGATGCTCGTAGGTGTGCCAGGCCCCGCCGATGCCGAACTCCAGGCGCCCGCCGGAGATGTGATCCACCGTCGTCGCCGTCTTGGCCAGGACGGCGGGGTGACGGTAAGTGTTGCCGCTCACCAGTATCCCCAGACGCACTCGGGAGGTAGCCTGGGCCAGGGCGGCGAGGGCGGTCCAGCCCTCCATGCACGGGCCTTCCGAGCCGAAGGCGGTGCCCATGCCCGTCACGAAGTGATCCATCAGCCACAGGTGGTCGAAGTTGGAGTCGCGATCCAGCTCCTGCCAGAGGGACAGAAGCTCGTCCCAGGAGACGCCCGCTTGAGTGGCTGCCGTGCCGAACTTGATGCCCACTTCTAACCTCCGTTCCCGGGCCCGATGCCCAGCTGCTCCTTGTAGTCAGGCTCAACGGCGGCCAGGGCTCCCATCTGAAGCAAGGTCGTGAGGGGCCACTGCACCATCGCCTGCACCACCTGCAAGGGGAAGGCGAATTCAGGAGTGTCGCCGATGACCTTTGCCTCCTGGAGCTCCGCCAGCTCATCGTCCGACAGCCCGAGCAGCCCCTGGAGCACCTCGCGGTTGTGCTCGCCCAGCGCGGGGGCGCCCCCGCGGGCACCGGTCTCGAAGGCTGAGAAGCGGGCGCCGAACTGCTTGGGCACGGGTCGCGCATCCCCGCCACACTCCACCATGTCGAAGTAGCCACGCCCGCGAAGGTGGGGGTCCAGCAGCACCTGCTTCGGGTTGAGCACCGCCGCGGCGATCACGCCCGCCGCCTGCAGCAGGTGCATCGCCTCGATGTGATCCTGCTCCCGCGTCCATGCCGCGATCAGCTCGTCGAGTTCGTCGTGGTGGCGGTGGCGGCCCAGCACGTCGGCGAAGCGCTCGTCCTCCGCCCACTCCGGATGACCGACGGCACCACAGAACGCCTGCCACTCGCCGTCGTTCCGCACCGTCAGGACCAGCCAGTTGTCGTCTCCGCAGCAGCGGTAGCAGCCCTGGGGGGCGAACCACACGCTGCGGTTGCCGATGCGCTCCGGCTCGCGGCCGTTGAGAGCGCGGTCCATGAGCGCGTAGCCGCCCATAGGGATCGCCGCCTCATGCTCCGACAGGTCGATGTGCTGGCCCTCGCCGGTGCGTCGCCTGTAGTGGAGGGCGGCCAGCACCGCCCCCGCTCCCATGATGCCACAATAGGGATCCGTGAAGGAGATGCCGGTGCGCAGGGGTTCGCCGCCACGATAGCCGGTGAAGGAGGAGATGCCTGAGGCGGGCTCCAGCCCCGTGCCGTAGGCCGAGTAGTCGCGCCAGG
>CAYFYG010000216.1:0-2638 GCA_964347225.1 uncultured Dehalococcoidia bacterium
TTGAAGGAGCCGCTCGAGCCGGATAGGCTCACTCTGCACCACGTGCAGGGCAGGGCCAGCCTCGCGACCACCTCGCCGCCGCTGGCGCGACACCGGAAGATGCGGCACATGAAGCTGCACCACGCTCCGTTCCGCGAGGGCGCTTCCGCCGAGAACGTCTGCTACGCGGCCAGGCCGAAGGATATGTCCGACATCGACTTGCCGGGCCAGTTGGTGGACAACTGGCAGGAGAAGGCGATCGCGAAGTTCAGGGAGCTTCTGAGCCGATACCGCGGGCTGCGGGTCTTCATGGACATCTGCGTGCGCTGCGGGGCCTGCTGGGACAAGTGCCCGTTCTATCTTGGCACCGGCGACCCGAAGAACATGCCAATGGCACGGGCGGAGCTGTTGCGGCGCGTCTACAGGCGCTACTTCACGATGGCAGGCCGCCTGCTGGGCCAGGCAGTGGACGCGGAGGATCTCAGCGAGGACCTGCTGCGCGACTGGTACAGGTACTTCTACCAATGCTCCGAGTGCCGCCGCTGCTCCGTGTATTGTCCCTACGGGATCGATACAGCCGAGATCACGATGGCAGCCCGGGAGATCATGGCTACCATCGGCGTGGGCACGAAGTACGTGACGGAGGTCGTCGCCAAGGTATATCAGACGGGCAACAACCTGGGCATCCCACCGCCCGCGTGGGCGGACAGTTCGGAATTCCTGGCCGACGAACTGGAGGCCGAGACGGGCAAGAAGATCCCCATGCCTGTGGACGAGAAGAACGCCGAGGTTCTGCTGGTGATGCCGTCGGCGGACAACTTCGCCAATACGGACACGATGATGGCGTATGGCGTGCTGTTCTATGCCGCCGGGGTGAGCTGGACGACCAGCACGTACGCCGATGAGGGCGGGAACTTCGGCCTGTTCCTGGACTTCTACAACCTGCGCAAGGTGAACAAGCGCATCCTGGACGCGGCGCGGGAACTCAATGTCAAGACTGTCATCTGGGGCGAGTGCGGCCACGCGTGGCGGGCCGGCATGTACACCGACACGCTAAACGGGCCGATGGACTGGCTGAACCCGTCACACCCGCTGCACATCGCCGAGTGGACGCAGGACATGATCAAGCGAGGCGCCTTCCACATCGACAAGAGCGTCAACGATGAGCTCCTCGTGACGTACCACGACCCGTGCAACCCGGCGCGGGCGCACGGGCTGCTGGAGGAACCACGATTCGTCGCCCGATCGGCCGTCAACAATTTCATCGAGATGGCACCGAACACCATCCGGGAGAACACTTTCTGCTGCGGCGGTGGCGGGGGGCTGCTGACCGACGAGATCATGCCGCTGCGCATGGGGGCGGGCAGGTTGCGCGCTGAAGCGTGCCGGGCGACGGGGGCCAACGTCCTGGCGACACCATGTGCCATCTGCAAGGCGCAGCTCCCGATCGTCATGGAGTACTGGAAGGTGCCAGCACGCGTCAGCGGCGTCATCGACCTCCTGAGCAGGGCGATCGTGCTATGAGCCGTACGGCGATGAAGGCGCTACCCGGGTTGGTGACTCTGGCCGTGGTTGGCCTGGTTCTCCTGCTGACGGCGTGTGACCTCGGCGTGGAGAAACCGGTGAAGGACGGCCCCGGGCCGCTGGGGATCACGATCGAGCGCACGCGGGAAGCGCCAGACTATCACAATCCCCTGGATTGGTGGACAGCGAATCACCCGCATTTCATTAGCGAAGACGTCTTCAGCCAACGAGAATGCATGCTGTGTCATGTGCCAGACGACTCCTGCAACCAGTGCCATGAGTACGTGGGAGTGAAGGAGGTGAAGGCGCATGGACGGTGACGATGGTGAGGGCGAGCTGGGGAATGAGCTGATGGAAGAGCAGACAGAGCCCACCGGGAAAAAGGAAAAGGAAGAGCTCAGGGCCCCGTACGTGTCTGAGGCGGCAGACGCCGGTGCCCGTGGCATCTCGTCGCGGCGACAATTCCTTGCGATGGGGCTAGGCGTGCTGGCGCTGAGCGTGGCGGGGGAGACGGTCTGGGTGGTGCTCAAGGGGCTTGAGGCCGGGGCGAAGGCGCCACCGCAGCCAGTGGAGGTGCAGGTTGGGGACATCTCGGAGGGGGGAACCAAGGACATAGCGTACGGCGGCGACGCAGCTCTCGTGATGAAGACGGAGGACGGTATCCAGGTGCTCTCTCTCGTTTGCACGCACCTGGGCTGCATCGTGAAGTGGCATTCCGAGGATGAGTCGTTCAGTTGTCCCTGCCATGCCGCCAGCTTCGACAAGGCCGGTCGAGTGACGGGCGGTCCGCCGCCAGCGCCGCTGGAGCGGCTACCGTTCACGCAGACAGGCGACAAGATCATCGTGGGTGGATAGGCGATGAGCGTCTTCGACGGTGTGAACAGGGTTACGGACTGGCTGGACGAGCGGGTTGGGTATCGGAACCTCATCCGGCAGGAGCTCACGGAGAAGACAGCGCCGCGCCACCTGAGCTTCATGGACGCCGTTGGCTGCCTGGGAGGGTTGTCGTTTGTCCTCTTCATCATCCAGGTCATCACGGGCGCCTTCCTCATGTTGTTCTACGTCCCGCATGTGGACCAGGCGTTCTCAAGCATCGAGAAGATCGACTCGGGCGTTCGCTTCGGCTGGTTCGTCC
>CAYFYG010000217.1:0-2362 GCA_964347225.1 uncultured Dehalococcoidia bacterium
GAGTGTGCCCTGAACATCCGTACTCGCCCGACAGACGTATCAGACAGTGGATTCCCAAGGCCTTGGGCGGGATCATTGCCGAAGGAATCCGGCCCCTCCTGACGGCCCCACACGAAGAGACTTCCCGAGACCGTGAGCCGGCGACAAAGTGCGAAACGGGGATGCTAATTGAGGGTGGCCCGACGCGACTGCCTTCTGTCCTCGATGGGGTGCCTCGACGTGGCCGCCGAAGTTGAATCCTGACCCCCGGAGAGGGAAGATCACCATGACCAAAGGACGCAAGCGCTTCCATTTCTCTCCGCGGCCCAACCGCGCCGCCGAGATCCATTGGCACGACTGGGCTCCGCAGGCGTTCGAGGAGGCCCAGGCCCGAGACAAGCCTATCCTCCTGTCTATTTCCGCCGTCTGGTGTCACTGGTGCCATGTAATGGACGAAACCTCATACTCCGATCCGGCCATCATCTCCTACATCAACGAGCACTACGTCCCCGTCCGTGTCGACAACGACCAGCGCCCCGACGTCAACGCCCGCTATAACATGGGCGGCTGGCCCACCACTGCCTTCCTGACCCCCGACGGCGAGCTCCTGGCCGGCGGCACCTATGTCCCTCCGGAAGTGATGCGTGAGCACCTCCCTCGCATCTTCGTCCAGTACCGCAGCAGCCGTGACGCAATCGCCCGCGAGGCATTTGAGCTCCGGCAACGCCGCGCCGCGGCCACGACCACCCAGCGTGGTGCCCTCTCTCCCACCATCTTCGACAACGTCCTCCGCGCCGTCTCAAACAGTTACGACCACCTCTTCGGTGGTTTCGGCGACGCCCCCAAGTTTCCCCACACCGACTCCATCGACCTTCTTCTGTACGCCCACCGTCACGACGGTGACCCCGAACTCCTCCACAAAGCCCGAAAGACCTTGGACTCCATGGCCGGCGGCGGCGTCTTCGACCAGGAATGGGGCGGCTTCTTCCGCTACTCCACCCAGCGAGACTGGTCGGAGCCCCACTACGAGAAGATGCTCGAGGACAACGCCAGCCTCTTGCGCAGCCTTTTGGCCCTCTACCGCGCTACCGGCGAGGACACCCACGCCAACACCGCCTCGCGTGTCGTCGACTACCTCGACGTCAAGCTCAGAGACCCCCAGCACGGCTTCTTCTACGGCTCCCAAGACGCCGACGAGGAGTTCTACAAGCTGCCCGCCGCCGATCGAGAGAAGCGCACGGAGCCCTACATAGACCGCACCTGCTACACCTCCTGGAATGCTATGGCCGCCTCCGCCTACCTCGACGCCTCCTGGACTCTCGACCGCCCCCAGTTGCGCGATGTCGCCCTCCGGGTCCTGGAATTCGTTTGGCAATACTGCCGCGACACGGCCAGCAGCCCGGCGGTCATGTACCGCTACTACGACGGCTCCCCTCACGTGCCAGGCCTCCTGGGCGACCAGGCCTGCGTAGCCCGCGCTCTCCTCGACGCCCACGAGGTCACCGGCGACTCCATCCACCTCGACCGAGCTGAAGAGCTCGCCCGCCTCCTCACGAACCGGTTCGCGGACAAGAAAGGTGGCGGATTCTTCGACGTCTGGGACGCTGCCGACACTCTCGGGCGCCTAGCCGAGCGCCAGAAGTCCCTCCAGGACAACGCCGTCTGCGCGGAGCTGTTCATCCGCCTGCACCACCTCACCCGCGGCGAGGAGTACAAGCAGGTCGCTCGGGCAGCCCTGGAGGTATTCGCGCCCTCCTACAACACGCTAGGACACTTTGCCGCTGCCTACGCCAGGCAAGTAGATCTGCTCCTCAACCCGCCCGCGGAGGTCAACATCGTCGGCGTGCCCGAGAGGGAAGCCGCCCGCTCGCTACACCGGGCCGCCCTCGCCCTCGACGCCCCCTTCCGCATCGTCCAGCTTCTCGACCCGGAGCGCGACGCCGACCGACTGGAGGCGCTGTCGCTACCGCCGCAGCCCCCGGATGTGGCCTACGCCTGCCTCGGCACCACCTGCTCCAGCCCCATCACCGACCCGGCTGTCCTGGCGGAGACCGTCCGGCAGATGCGTTCCGCCGCCTCGCCCACACCTCAATAGGGCTGTATGCCGCACCCAAAGAAGACCCTTGGGCCGCCACCTTCGGGCCATCGCTGAAGCCCCTGTACTATCCGAGAATCCCTTGCCCTCGCCTGGGGCACGCGGCGCGCCAGGAGGCGTTGGCTGGGGTAGCGGGACTCTCGTGGCCCTCAGCCAAGATATGAAACGACGAACAGGGAGGCGTCGCACCTCTGGGGTTGGCGGGCCACGACAAAGGGGGCGACGTTAACTGTCCGCCGCAGGCATTGTGCGCCTGGGCCGGACGGGTGTCAACGAGTCGGCCCTTGA
>CAYFYG010000218.1:0-3578 GCA_964347225.1 uncultured Dehalococcoidia bacterium
CGCTTCGACCGCTGTCAGCAGATAGCGGAGACAGTCCTGTACGAGTCACAACGTTGCATCGCGGATCTGGCGTCGCCCCCCGGAGGGACCAGCGTCGCCGTCTTCAACTCGGAGAGCGGACGCCGCACCGACTTCTGTACCGTCCGCCTGCCGATGGAGGACGGAGAACCGCCCGCCTCGCTCGTGGACGCCGAAGGCCGCAAGGTGCCACTCCAGCCAGTTGAGCGCGGCCTGCGCTCGGCCCTGGATCCGCGGGAGCGGCTCGTTGTCGGGTTGGTGGCCGAGGACGTGCCTCCTTGCGGCTACCGCGCCTACCGAGTGAAGTACGGTGAAACGCGACGGGAGAAACGTGACAGGCGACGCGTGATCGAGAACGAGTTCTTCCGTGTGACCGCAGACCCTGCGGGCGGCACTCTCACCATCGAGGACCGACGGACCGGCACCATCCTCAGCGGCCTCAACCGTTTCGTAGACGGAGGCGACTGCGGCGACGAGTACACTCACTGCTCACCGAAGAACGATCGCATCATCGACATGCCTTCGCAGCCGCCGCAGGTCAGGGTCACGGAGCGCGGCCCGGCCCGCTGGACGCTGGAGTCCATCCAGATGTATTCCCTACCGTTGGGCCTGACCGCGGTCCGCGACGCCCGATCCCCCCAGCACGCCGAATGCCGCGTCGTCAGCCGCGTCAGGCTCTATCCCGGCGTGGCCCGCATCGACATCGACACAGATGTGGACAATCAAGCCCAGGATCACCGCCTGCGCGTCCACTTCCCCACCGGCTTTCGGACCGAGCAGGCCCACGCCGAGCAACACTTCGGGGTCCTGCGCCGCCTGGTCGCCACGCCGGAGGATGACGGCACCGGCACGGAGACCCCTGTCGCCACCTATCCCCAGAAGTCCTTCGTGGACGTCAGCGACGGCCAGCGCGGGCTGACGGTGGCCAACCGCGGCCTGCCTGAGTACGAGGCGCTTCAGGAGACGGACGGAACCGTGACCATCGCCCTCACGCTGCTGCGCTGCGTCGGCTGGCTCTCTCGGACGGACATTCGCACCCGCCGCGGCCCCGCCGGCCCCTCTCTGGAGACGCCCGGAGCACAGATGCCCGGCCGCTGGACGTTCCACTACTCGCTCATCCCACATGCGGGCGGGTGGGAGACATCCTTCCAGGAGGCGCACCGCTTCGCCCGGCCCCTGCGGGCCGTGCGCAGCGACCGCGGCACCGGAGACTTGCCGCCGGAAGGCTCCCTGGTCCTCATTGAGCCCTCGACTCTCGTCCTCTCCTCGCTCAAGATCGCGGAGGACGGCGACGCGATAATTGTCAGGGTGTACAATACGTCCGATGCGCCCCAGGAGGGCCGCCTAAGGATGCTCCTGCCCCACGCCTCCGCCCGAATGGTGGACCTGAACGAGGAGCCGTTGGGACCAGTGGACGTGGAGAATGGCTGGGTGAAGCTCTCGGCCCGCGCCAACCAGATACTCAGCGTGAGATTCGCGACAGCATAGGAGACGCAGCGATGGCCATCGATCTCGGGAAACGGACAACGCCCTGGCCATGAGATGACGTGACGGCATGGCCTACAGACTGCTCATCCTCTACCTGCTCATCGTCCTAGGGCCGCTAGCGGTGGCCGTGGCCGCCTTCACCGCGCGCGACCTCCTGGGCCAGCGAGGGCCAGACCCCACTGAGGGCAACGGCCATGTTGAGGTCGAGGCACTGGAACATACGGTGGAAGAGGTACAGACGGTCTGACAGGCTGGAGCGAGGAGACAAAACGTGACGGATATCGAGGAAGCGAAGGCACGGGCGAAGGAAGGTGTCACCGCCGCGGCCGACGAACTCATAGACGTCAGCCGCCGCATTCACGAAAAACCCGAACTGGCAATGCAGGAGCGACAGGCGGCCGCCCTGCTGGCGGACCGGCTGGAGGCGCACGGGTTCCAGGTGGAGCGCAGCGCGCACGGTCTGGAGACAGCGGTCCGCGCCGCCTGGGGCGAGGGCACGGTTACCATCGCCTACCTATGCGAGTACGATGCCCTGCCGGAGATGGGTCATGCCTGCGGCCACAACCTCATCGCCACCGCCGGGCTGGGCGCCGCCTACGGCCTCAAGGCTGCCCTGTCACCCAGCGAGGTGCGCCTCCTCGTCCTCGGCACCCCAGCGGAGGAGAGCATAGGCGGCAAGATCCTCCTGCTTGCGCGCGGCGCATTTGAAGGGGTGGACGTGGCGCTGATGGCTCACCCGTCACCCGCCGATGTGGACATGCCGCCCATGTACGGCATAGCGCAGGTGGAGGTGGAGTACCGGGGACAGGCGGCCCACGCCTCCTTCGCGCCGGAAATGGGGGTGAACGCTCTGGATGGGCTGGTTGTGGCCTATCAGGCCATCGCCCAGCTTCGGCAGCACATCCGGCGCGACTCCCGCATCCACGGCATCATCACCCACGGGGGCTCCGCACCCAACGTGGTTCCGGACCGGGCGACCGGGTCGTTCCTGGTACGGGCGCTGATCCCAGCCTACCTGGAGGAACTGAAAGGGAAGGTGGAGCGCTGCTTCGAGGCGGGGGCCGCGGCTTCCGGCGCAACCCTGGACATCCGTTGGGGTCCCTGGTCCTGCGCCCCCATGCGCAATAACAGCGCCCTGGCCGCAGCCTACCGGGGCAACGCCGAGTCCCTGGGCCGCACGTTCCTGGACATCAAGCTGGACACCACGGGCAGCTCCGACATGGGAAACGTGAGCCAGGCGGTACCGTCCATCCATCCGATGTTCGGCATCGGGGCGGCGGCGTTCAACCACACGCCAGCCTTCACGGACGTGTGCGCCACCGACACGGCTCACGCTGCCATGGTTCAGACCGCCCAGGCACTGGCGATGACCGGCGTGGACGTAGCGCTGGACCCCGACCTGCTCCGACGCGCCAAAGAAGAGTTCGCGCCCGGCAGGGGGCACCCCTAGGCCGATCCTACGCCAGGGCGCTCAGGCTCGACGGGGCTGCCGCATGGGGGTTTGAGCTAGCAGCGCGCAGGCCGAAAATGGGGCCGCCATGACTAGCGCGCTGTCCGGCAAGTGGATCTGGATCTGGAACTGGCGTCGCTGCGAAGGCGGCGACGCGACGAAGGTGGCCGCCAGGCTGCTGAAGGCAGGCTGTCGCGGCGCTCTCGTGAAGGCCCACGATGGCCCCCACTGGTTCGATCAGGGCCGCCCCTGGCGGGAGATTGCCGCCGCCCTCCGCGGGCACGGTCTCGCCGTCGGCGCCTGGGCCTACCTCTACGGCCGTGACCCCGCCAACGAGGCTCGTCTGGTGGGCGAGACGGTCTCCTATGGCCGAGCCGACCTGTTCGTCCTCGACGTGGAAGCGGAGTTCGAGGGGCGGCCGCAGGCTGCAGAGGAACTCTGCCGGCGCGCCCGCGAGTCCGTGCCCCCCGACTTCCCGCTGTACTACAGCAGCTTTGCCATCGCCCGTTACCATCGCTCGTTTCCGTACGAGGTGTTCGCCCGTTACTGTCAGGGGGCCGCGCCCCAGGTCTACTGGAACGCTTTCCGGTGGCCTGTGGAGCAAGCCATGCGCCGGAGCTAC
>CAYFYG010000219.1:0-14229 GCA_964347225.1 uncultured Dehalococcoidia bacterium
GTGCCCGCGGAGCCGCCCAACATCTTCGCCCTGTACGAGGAGAACATCGGCGCCATCACCCCCCTCATCGCCGACGACCTGAAGGACGCCGAGGAGCGCTACCCCCCACAGTGGATCGAGGCGGCGTTCCGCGAGGCGGTGAGCCTGAACAAGCGCAACTGGCGCTACATCCACTCCATCCTCAAGCGCTGGGAAGCGGAGGGCCCCGACTATGAAGAAGCTGGACGAGATCCTGAAGCAGAGTGGCTTGAGCGCCGCTACGCCCGTGGCAAGCGTGGCGGCCGGCTCCGCTGACGAGCCCGAAGACGACGTCTGCCCCCAGTGCGGCGGCGCCGGCTTCGTGCGCAGGGCCGCGCGCCTGGGCCACCCCGACTTCGGCAAGGCGTTCACCTGCCGCTGTACCGAGGACGAGGACGCCGGCCAGCGACAGGCCCGCCTCCAGCGCTACAGCAACCTCGGCGCCCTGCTCCGCCTTACCTTCGATAACCTGATGGCGCGCGGTCGCAGCCCCAAGCCGCAGGACCAGGAGCGCTTCGCGGCGGCGACGGCCGCCGCCCGCCAGTTCGCCGACGAGCCTTCCGGCTGGCTCGTGTTCAGCGGCCCTAGCGGCTGCGGCAAGACCCACCTCGCCGCCGCCATCGCCGGCCGCTCCATAGCTCAGGGCCGGCCTGCCCTGTTCATGGTTGTGCCTGACCTCCTGGACCACCTGCGGGCCGCCTACCGGCCGGACAGCGACATCGGCTACGACGAGCTGTTCGAGTTGGTGCGCAGCGCCCCCCTGCTCATCCTGGACGACCTGGGGCTGCACAGCTCCACCCCCTGGGCCGACGAGAAGCTCTTCCAGATCGTCAACCACCGCTATCAGGGCCGCATGCCCACCGTGTTCACCACCGCCAGGGACATCGGCGAGCTCGACCCGCGCCTCCAGACCCGCTTGGGGGACGTGTCGCTGTCGATGGTGCACCGCCTGGAGTCCGCCCGTGGCGGCGCCACTGAGATCGACGCTCTGGATCTGCCCCTCCTGCGGGGGATGACCTTCAAGGCCTTCGATCCCCACCACCTCGCCTCGGACCGCGACGAGCTGAAGTTCATCCGCGATGCCTATCGCCAGGCGCTCAAGTTCGCCGAGGAGCCGCGCGACTGGTTGGTCGTCGCGGGCAAGACTGGCAGCGGCAAGACCCGCCTCGCCGCCGCCGTCGGCAACTACCGCCGTGAGGCGGATCCCGGCGTCCTGTTCGTCATCGTCCCCGACCTCCTGGACCGCCTGCGCTCCGCCTTCAACCCCCAGAACCCCAAGGCCTACGACGAAGTGTTCGAGCAGGTGCGCAACGTGCCCCTCCTCATCCTGGACGACCTGGGCTCCCAGACCGGCACGCCTTGGGCGGAGGAGAAGCTGTTCCAGCTCCTCAACTACCGCTACAACGCTTGCCTGCCCACCGTCATCACCACCAGCCTCACGGTCAGGGACATGGACGCGCGCCTGGCCTCCCGCCTCACCGATCCGCAGGTGAGCAGCATCCTCCTCATGGGCCAGTTCGACTTCTGGGGCAAGGAGAAGGCCGCCGCCCCGTCACGGCCCGCCCGCAACCGCGGACGGCGCTCCACGTAGCGGAGACTTGTAGCTGCAGACCTTTAGGTCTGCCGGCTGGTTCGGATTCGCCCAGGACTGCAGCCCCTGCACCGACCTTCGCGGAGAAGCCTTCCCCTACGTCCGCTTCCGGCTCCTGCCGCGCTTCTGCTTCAGCCAGTCGCGCAGCGCCCAGTGCGTCGTCTGGTACGCCAGCTCGTCCCACGGGATCTCCTCCGGCCGCAGCCACCGCGCCTCCAGCGCCTCCCTCCCCAGGCTCACCCTGCCCTCGACGACGCGCCCGCCGTAGACGATCGAAACGATGCCGGGCGCATATGGTGCCGGCCGAGAGTACAGGCCCACCATGCCGTCCAGCCGTACTTGGACCCCCACCTCCTCCTCGGCCTCCCGCACGGCGCACTCCTCCGCCGTCTCGTCGATCTCCATGAAGCCGCCCGGGTACGTCCAGGCGCCGTAGCGGGGCTCGATCCCCCGTCGCATCAACAGGATGCGGCCCCGCCGCTCCGGGATCACCCCCACGATCACCTTCGGGTTGACGTACAGGATGTGATCGCTGTCGCAGACCAGCCGCGGCCTGTCCTCGGTGGGGAGGAGGCGGAGGGTGAGGGGATCGCCGCACTGGGGGCAGTACCGCAGCTCTTCGCCGGGAGCGAGGGGTTCCTCGGCCATCTAGCCGCGACCGAGGCCTTTGAGGATGTCCGCTTCGTGTTCCTTGAAGTGGGTCACCGGCGACCGTAGGACTGACTCCACGGTGTGCGTCTCGCCGAACATCTTCGCCCCCTTGGTCCAGTCGTCGTCGCTCACCTCGTCCAGCTTGGCGAGAATGGCCGCGTGCACCGAGTCGTACTTCTCCGCGACGGACTGGGGCGTCGCTCTACCGGCTCCCAAGCGGGTAATCAGCATATTCACCGTGTCGGTGATGAACTGAGGTGGGTTGAAGCCCCTCCCCCGCTTGCAGTCGTCCACGCCGCGAGGAGCGAAGCCGTCCCCCCAGGCGATGTGCCACATCAACTGCCCCACAGACCACGCGGGGTTGCCGCTCTTCTTCTTCCAGTCCTCGGGAGACAGAGATTTCAGCAGTTCGTGGTACGCTTCGCGGGTGGTCTCGAGTTCGGCGCGGATGGTGTCTCGTTTCGCCTCGCTGCCGGACGCTCCTGTCGATCCTGCGTCTGTCATTGCCGGCCTCCTGCTAGTCTGGCTGCTGCACTGGTTGCTCGCCTTCGATCCACACCTCGCCGCCCTCCCAAGTCTCCTTCTTCCAGATGGGGACGACCTCCTTGAAGCGGTCGACGAGGTGGTGGCAGGCCTCGAACGCCTCCTTGCGGTGCGGCGACGACACGGCGATGAGGAGCGACGCCTCCCCGATCTTCAGGCGGCCGGTGCGGTGCTGCATCGCCACGTCCGACAGGGGCCACCGCTCCATTGCCTCCTCGGCGATCTGGCGCATCATCTTCGCGGCCATCTCCGGGTAGGCGTCGTAGTCCAGGTACAGCACGCGGCGGCCCAGGTTGTTGTTGCGCACCACCCCCAGAAACACCGCCACGGCGCCGCTCTCGTCCTTGCGGACGTGCTCGACAAGCCGCTGCGCGTCGAGGGGCTCGGCCGTGACCTCAAACAGCATGGCCGCCTCCGCTCACCGGTGGTATCAGCGCCAGCTCGTCGCCTGCCTGGAGAGGGTGGTCCGGCGGCACGTATTCGGTGTTCACGGCGTACATCAGGCTGTCGGCGTGGTCTGCCAGCTCCGGGAAGCGCTGGCAGAGCAGCCGGAAGGCGTCGCCCACGCTCAGCCCCTCGCCCACCTCCACCTCCGTCTCCCGCGTGCCCGCCACATCCGCGAGGCGGGCGAAGAAGCGCACCTTGGCCTTCATGCCGAATCCAGTCTATTCCACACGCCGCTGGCGCGGCAAGGAAGAGCGGCGCTGACGGCGCCCTGTGAGTCTGTCGCCGGGAGTGATACGATACGGAAAGATCAGCGACGGAGGTCGGCGCCCTTGCCCCAGCGGCCTTCGCCGACGGGAGGAGTCTGACATGAAGCTTCTCGCCTCCGGCAAACTCTGTTCCCAACCCTGAGGCGGTTCGGGCTCGATGCGTGTGGGCGTGTCCTCGCTGCTGTCCGTCGCCTGGAGGCGCACCCTCGACCTGGTGTTCCCGCCTCGCTGCGTCGGCTGCCGCTCTTTCGGCTCATTCCTGTGCCCTCGCTGCCTGGCGACGATGCCGCGGGCGCAGCCGCCCCGCTGTCCCCTCTGCTGGATGCCTGTCCTGAGCCCCGCCGAAGGGCCCGGCGCTGGCGGCGTCTGCCGACGCTGCCGCGGCCAGCCCTTCGCCTTTGAAGCGGCCCGCTGCCCCTTCGTCTACGACGGCGCCGCCCGGGAGGCGGTCCACGCCCTCAAGTACCAGGGTGTGTCGACCGTCGCTGAGGTGATGGCGCGGCCGATGGCTGAATGCCTGGAGGAGTGGGCACCTCCGGCCGCAGCGCTGGTGCCGGTGCCGCTGACCGGCGCGCGGCGGCGCAGCCGCGGCTACAACCAGTCGGAGATGCTGGCCCGGGAGCTGTCGAGGTTGAGCGGCCTGCCGCTGGCCACAGGCGTCCTGATCCGGCGCAGGAGTGCCCCGCCCCAGGCCCGCGCCGCCGACGAAGCCGCCCGCCGCGCCAACGTGGCCGCCGCCTTCGCTGTGCGGCAGCGAGGCCCCTTCGCCGCACCGCTCCTCCTGGTCGACGACGTCATGACCAGCGGGGCCACCCTGGACGCCTGCGCTCACGCCCTCCGCCGCGCCGGACACCGCCCCGTGTATGCCCTCACCTTCGCCCGCGAGGACTGACCGCCGTCCTTGATGGGGGTCTCGTGGCGACCTACAATGGTTGCGAGAGGCCGGACGACGATTGGGGGTGCATACGGATGAAGCTCATCTTCCGCGGTAAGCACCTGACGCTAGGGGAAACCTTCCGAGACTACGCGACCAGGAAGCTCAGCCGCCTGGCACGCTACGTGCCGCTGGCCGAACACGCCATCATCGACGTGCGGCGGGAGGCGAAAGGATCCGGCGGCCGCTTTGTGGTGCAAGTGACCGTTAATGTCGACGGTACCTACCTGCGCGCCGAGGAGCGGGCGGAGCAGTTGGAGGCCGCCGTCGATGCCGTCAGCGATGTCCTCTCCCGCCAGGTCATGCGCTTCAAGCAGAAGAAGCTTTATCGCAGCGAGCGCCGCGTCGACAAGGAGGCCCGGGCGGTCGCTGCCCAGCAGCCTGACCTCTCCCAGGACTCCGACATCATCTCCGGACGCGTGGTCAAGCGCAAGAGCTTCGTCATGAAGCCCATGACCGAAGCGGAAGCCATTGAGCAGATGGAGTTGCTTGGACACAACTTCTTCCTTTTCCAGGACGAGGACCGCCAGGAGTTGGCGCTCCTCTACCGTCGCCGCGACGGTGACTACGGGCTGATCCTGCCCGAATCGTCGTGATCGTCACCGCCACCCTGAATCCCACCATAGACCAGACTTTGGTCCTGGATCGCTTCGTCGCCGGCGATACCCTGCGGGTGAAATCCAGCCGGTTCGATCCTGGCGGCAAGGGAATCAACGTCTCACGGGTGGTGCGGGAACTGGGGGGAGAGAGCGTGGCCATGGGCTTCGCCCCCGGCGGCCTCGGCCGCTACGTCGAGCAGAGGCTGAAGGCCCAAGGGGTCGAATGTGACTTCGTCCGCACCAAGGGCGAGACGCGGACGAACATCACCATCGTGGACGAGTCCCGTCACCTGCACACCATCCTCAGCGATCCAGGTCCCCAGACGGATATCCGCTACGTCGAGCAGTTGTTGTCCAAGCTGCGCAAGCGTCTACGCGCCAACGACTGGCTGGTGGTGGCTGGTAGCATCCCCCCTCCGCTGGCCCCCGAGATATATGCAGAGATCATTGGCCTGGGACGGGAGCAATGGGTGCACACGGTGCTCGATGCGGACGGCCCCGCCCTGGCGGCCGGGGTGACCGCTAGGCCGGAGATGGTCAAGGGCAACCGCCGCGAGCTCGAGCGACTCCTGGGCCGCCACCTAGGCGACGAGCAGTCCACCGTTAAGGCCGCCCACGAACTGCACGCGATGGCGGTTCGCAGGACAGTAGTCACTCGCGGTCACGAGGGAGCAATCGCCGTGTGTGAGGACGGCTCCTGGCGCAGCCGAGCCCCCCGCGTGCGGGCGGTGAGCGCCGTCGGCTCTGGCGACGCCTTCCTCGCTGGCGTGGTGTTCACCCTCAGCCGGGGCGGAACTACGGAGGAGGCGCTGCGGCTGGGCGTGGCGGCCGGAACGGCCTGTGTCCTCACTCCCGGCACCGAGCTCTGCCACCGCCATGAGGTGGACCTCCTCAAGCCGCGGGTCAAGGTGCAGCGCATGGAGCCCCAGCCTGCCCTGACCCAGGGGGTCTGAGGTTGGCGCCGCCGCGGCTGGCGCTGGTGATCTTCCTGGGCGGGCTGGGTGACAGCCCCGTCGAGGACATGGTGGCCGGTGCCTGTGCTGCCGCGACCTCGGACACAGTGCGCGTCGCCCTCGCCAGCGGACGCTTCCGGGACGCCCTTGTCGTTACCGACGGCCGCGTCCAACTTCCCGATCAGCCCTCGGGCCTCGCTGTGGATGTTGATGCTGGGCCCTTCCACTTCGGCTGTCGCTTGGCGGAGACCGTTGTGCGGCACAACCTGGAGCTGGTCGTCTACATCGGCGGCGGTGGCCTCCCCCTTCTGCCCGCCGACGACTTCGGTCGCATCGCGGACGCGCTGGCCGAGGACGGCGTGGCCGTCACCAACAACTACTTCTCCTCGGACCTAGTGGCGTTCCCCGCCGCGGCCTTGGCGCACATTGCGCCGCCGGACAGCGATAACCGACTGGCACGCGCTCTCAGCGAGGAAGCGGGTCTCTCCGTCCGCTCCCTTCCCAGGACCGCGGCCACGCAAATGGATATCGATGGCCCCACTGACCTGGCGATCCTGGCCCTCACCGCTGAGGGTGGCCCCCGCTTGCGCCAGTATCTGGCGGCGTTGGACATGGATCTCAGCCGCTATGAGAGGGTTCTTCCCCTGCTCACGGATCGTCGGGCCCAGGTTACGGTGGCCGGGCGAGTGGGCAGCCACGCCTGGCAGTACCTGGAGGGGGAGACGGCCTGCCGCGTTCGCCTGTTCGCTGAGGAGCGGGGGATGGAGGCCGACGGCCGCTCCGGAGACGGCAAGGCACGCTCCCTCGTCGGTTTCTTCCTCGAACAGGTGGGGCCGCAGCGGCTCATGGACTCCCTCGCCGAACTGGGCGACGCCGCCTTCATCGACACCCGCGTCCTCCTGGCCCACTTCCGCATCGAGGCCGCCCGCGCCGACCGCTTCCTCTCTGACCTGGGCTGCTGGCAGGAGGTCAGCGAGCCGTTCCTCCGCGACCTCACCCGCGCCGCCCTCCAGGCGCCGATTCCGGTCCTCCTGGGCGGTCACTCCCTGATGTCGGGAGGCCTCATGGCCCTCAACGAGTTCGCCTGGCGGCAACATGAGCGCACCTGCGATTGACGCTCCGCCGTGCTCGCGGCTACACTGGGCTTGAAGCAGAGAGGAGCGAATCGACTTCACCGTCCCAAGTCTGGAAGTCGCAGTGAGGCAGCGCAGGTCCGGTGCTCCGGGAGGCGCTGCCTCACATCATTTCCGGCGTGTTTGCCGGCAGGTCAGGGGGTGATCGCATGGGTGTCTTAGAACGCAGTGACCCCGAGGTGGCGGCGATTATCCGCAAGGAAGAGGAACGGCATCGCCTGGGCCTGGAGTTCATCGCCTCGGAGAACTACGCCAGTGCCGCTGTCTTGGAAGCCGTGGGCACGGTTCTGGGCGCGAAGTACGCCGAAGGCTACCCCGGCAAGCGCTACTACGGCGGCTGTCAGGTCGTCGACGACGTCGAGGAGTTGGCTCGCTCCCGCGTCAAGGAGCTGTTTGGCGCTGAGCACGTCAACGTACAGCCCCACTCCGGCGCTGAAGCCAACAGGGCTGCCTACCACGCCCTCATGGCGGCCGGAGACACGGCCATGGGAATGAACCTCTCCCAGGGTGGTCACCTGACCCATGGCCTCAACGTCAACTTCTCCGGCAAGCTCTATCACTTCGTCCACTACGGCGTGGATCGAGAGACGGAGCTCCTGGACTACGACGAAATGGCCGCTCTGGCCCGGGAGCACAAGCCCAAGGTGATCGTCGTCGGGGCCACCGCCTACCCCCGCATCATCGATTTCGCTCGCTGCAGGGAGATAGCCGACGACGTGGGCGCCTTCCTCCTCGCCGACATCGCCCACATCGCCGGCCTCATCGCCGCTGAGCTGCACCCCTCGCCCGTTCCCCACGCCCATGTCGTCACCTCGACCACCCACAAGACGCTGCGCGGGCCTCGCGGCGCTTTCATCCTCTGCGCAGAGGACCTCGCCCAGAAGATCGATCGGGCGGTCTTCCCCGGCACCCAGGGAGGGCCCCACATGCACAGCATCGCCGGCAAGGCCGTCTGCTTCGGGGAGGCGATGAAGCCAGAATTCCGCGAGTACCAGAAGCGCATTATCGAGAACGCCCGTGTCCTGGCTGAGGAGCTTCAGCAGCTCGGCCAGCGCATCGTCTCCGGGGGGACCGACAATCACCTCTTGCTCCTGGATGTGGGGGCCAAGGGGATCACCGGCCGTGACGCCCAGAATGCCCTGGAGCGGGTGGGGATCGTCACGAACAAGAACACCATCCCCTATGACGAACGGCCGCCGACAGTGGGCAGTGGCATTCGCCTGGGCACGCCCGCCGTCACCTCGCGGGGCCTGGGGCCGGACGACATGCGGCGCGTCGCCCGACTCATTGTGCGCGTTCTCGACAACATGGAGGACGAAAAGGTCGCGACGGAGGTGCGCCGGGAGGTGCAAGGCGTTGCCAGTGCCTTTGCCGTCCCCGGTATCACTGATCGGCTGGCGGTAGGGGCCTGACCGGCGCCGGGCTCGCTTGTTGCGGCCAACGGCGCATGTTATAATCCCGTTTGCCTCTTGGCGGGCTGCCCTAAGTGGGCTGTGGGCACTTGTCTGTTCCTATGAGTGGAGATGGTTTGCGCGATTACGAGTTGGTAATGATAGTGAGCCCGGAGGTGGCGGACGAGGCTGTTCCCGCCGCCGTGGAGCGGGTGCAGGAGTTCATCGTTGAACAGGGGGGGCAGGTCAAGGAGGTGACTGCTTGGGGCCGTCGCAAACTGGCCTACCCCATTGATGGCTTCCGTGAAGGCAGCTATGTGGTGGCGCAACTCGGACTCGACCCCCAGCGCGTGCGTGCTCTCGAAGACAACCTGAAGCTAGCGGAAGACGTAATCAGGCATCTGGTAGTGAGGCTGGAGGAGGAGTAGGAGCGCCCGATGCGTCAGAGGCACATCCGCCGCTAGCGGAAAGGAGCTGACGATGGCGGGCCTGAACAAAGTGATGGTGATAGGCAACTTGGGGGCTGACCCTGAAATGCGCTATACGGCGGACGGCAACGCCCTCACCAGCTTTCGCGTAGCTGCCAGCCGCAACTATAGCACCCCGGACGGTGAGCGACGCGAGGAGACCGAATGGTTCAGCGTGGTGGCCTGGCGCAAGCTGGCGGAGCAGTGCAGCCAGTTCCTCCAGAAGGGGCGTCGCGTCTATGTCGAGGGCCGCCTGCGCACCCGCTCCTGGGACACCCCTGACGGCCAGAAGCGCTATCGCACAGAGGTTGTCGCGGATCGGGTGCTGTTCCTGGACAGGCCGAGCGGCGTGCCGCTCCCCGAGGAGCAGGAGGCGGCGTCGACGGTCCCCGGCGAGCCCGAGGAGGTACCTTTCGAGTAAGGGGAACGCATGGAGAACGAGGTTCAGCAGCAGACGGAGCAAGATAAGCCTCAGCCGGAGACGAGCCCGGCGGCGGCCCGAGAAGCGTCGGCGACGCGGCCGCCGTTGGAGGCTCGGGAGGATCGGCCCCGGCGACGCGGCCGATTCCGCCGGCGCGTCTGCCCCATGTGCGAGAACAAGATCTCCTTCGTGGACTACAAGGACTTCAACTTCCTGCGGCGCTTCATCTCGGATCGCGGTCGTATCGAGTCGCGCCGCAAGTCGGGGGCCTGCGCCAAGCACCAGAGGGCGCTGGCCCAGGCCATCAAGCGGGCGCGGCATCTAGCTCTGATCCCCTACACGGCGGAACACATCCGTGTTTCGGGGGTGGGCTACTACCGATAACGGCGGGCCCCGTCGGCGGTGGCAGCACAGAACCCGATGATGTTTCCCTGGCCCTGGACGCTGAAGGACACGGCACGTGCCTAGGAAGCGTCGCCGCGCCAAGATACCCACGCCTGCCTGGGAGCGCCCCCGCGGTACCATCGGCCGTCGCCTGATGGGACGGGGCTTCCAGTTCTACGGGGCGATCATTGTTGGCCTCCTCATTGCTGGGGGATTGGGCTTCGTCCTCTACGGCTTTGGGGCCGAGGAATTGGAAAAGCGGGGGCGCCCCGGCTCCACTGCTATCGAGGTGGAGGATACCCGCTACCGACTGGACTACTTCGCCAGCCGCCTGACGATGTACGTGGACCAGAACGGTGGACCGGGCGTCGTGCAGCCTTCTACCGCGCTGCCCACCGTCTCCGATCTCCTCATCCAGGAGGAGGTGGTGCGTCGCTTCGCCGGTGAGCTGGGCGTGACAGCCTCGGAAGACGAAACCAGGGAGGAGATCGCCTCCCGCCTGGGCATCACCGCTGACGATGAGAGCTTCGATGTAGTGTTCCAGCAGGAGTTGGCCCGCAGCCAACTCTCGGAGACGGGCTACCGTCAGATGATTGAGGCCGCTGTCGTCACCGATAAGCTACGGGACAAGTTCCTGGCGGAGGTGCCCGAATCGGCGGACTCCGTGCACTACCGCCAGATCGCGGTGGGCGAGCCGGCAAAGGCGGATGAGGTGGTGGCTGAGATCGAGGGCGGCGCGGACTTCGCAGCCCTCGCCGCCGAGGACTTCAATCTGGATTTTGCCAACAAGGAGAACGGTGGCGATGTCGGCTGGGTGCCCACAGGCGTCCTGGACGCCAGCACCGAGGAGCTGGTGTTCGCCCTGCAACCAGGCGAACTGAGTGAGCCGATTCCCACCGCCCGAGGCGTGTTGGTCATCGAAATGCTGGAGAAGGACAGCGACCATCCCGTGGAGGAGGACCAAAAGGAGCCGCTGGCCGGTCGTCTCTTCGCTGACTGGATTGAGGAGAACAAACAGTCCCTCTCTATCGTCAACAACCTGGACGTCCGCGGCGACTTCGATCAGGACAAGGTCGCGTGGGTGGTCGATCACGTCTACGAGAGCTAGCGGTGGTGTCGTGCCTGCCGGCGTGAGTGTCGTCCTCCTGGGCCTGGGCGTCATCGGCGGTGGCGTGGCCCGTGCCCTCCTGGACAGGGCTGACGTCTACTCGCAGCGCATCGGTGCTCCCCTGTCCCTGCGCCGCATCCTCGAGCGCTACCCGGACAAGGCGCGCTCGGTCGGGGTGGCGCCAGCCCTCCTCACTCCCGATGCCCAAGAGGCCCTCTCTGGCGACGTGGACATCGTCATCGAACTGCTCGGCGGCGAGCATCCCGCCTACGATCTCATCAAAGACTCCCTGTCGCGCGGCCGCTACGTCGTGACAGCCAACAAGGAAGTCATGGCCAAGCACGGCCCTGAGCTCCTGGCCCTGGCCGCGGAGAACGGTGTGGACATCCTCTACGAGGCTAGCGTGGGCGGTGGCATCCCCATCATCTCCCCCCTCAAGCGTGACCTCTCCGCCAACGAGATATCCAGCGTCCGCGCTATCATCAACGGCACCACTAACTACATCCTCACCCGCATGAGCCGTGACGGACTGGACTTCGACGCCGCCCTGGCCCAAGCCCAGGAACTGGGCTACGCCGAAGCGGATCCGACCAACGACATCGACGGCTACGACGCTGCCTACAAGCTCGCCATCCTGGCCAGTCTGGCCTTCCGCACCCGCGTCCGCATCGAAGATGTCCATCGGGAGGGGATACGTCAGCTCGCGGCCCGCGATTTCCGCTACGCTAGTGAGCTGGGCTACGCCATCAAACTACTGGCCGTGGCCCGCCGCCAGGACTCCTCCCTGCAACTGCGTGTGCATGCCACCCTCGTGCCCGAGGACGAGCTGCTGGCCAAGGTGGGCGGGCCCATCAACGCTGTGGAGATAGAGGGCGACCTCACCGGCAAAGTCGGGTTCCAGGGAGCCGGCGCCGGCCCACTACCCACTAGCTCCGCCGTCATAGCCGACGTCCTGGACGCTGCCAAGGCCCTCATCCTGGAGACACGACCATTCCCCTGGCGCTATACGGCTGACCTTGCCGTCAAACCCCTCGCCCAACTCGTCACCCGCTACTACATCCGCCTGGAGGTAGAAGACCGGCCCGGCGTCCTCGCCGGCATCGCCCGCGCCTTCGGCGACCACGGGGTGAGCATCGCCTCCGTCATCCAGAAGGAAACCGACGATGCGGCCCAGACGGCCGAACTGGTGATCATGACCCACCAGGCCCAAGAGCAGGCCGTCCAGGCCACCCTCGCGGAGGTGCGAGAGCTGCCCCAGGTGGTCAGCGTCGGCAACTTCTTGAGGGTGGACGGCTGACATGGGACCGCAGAAGCAAGAGGCCGCTGCCCGCAGCCGGCTCCAACTGCTGGACGATGAGCTGCGCCAGGCCAAGGCCGCCCTGCACAAGGTAGAGCATGAGCTGGAGCAGGCCTTGAACCAGATTTGGAACCTGGATTCCGGCCTGCGCAAGCTGGAGGAGAGCATCGGCGATGCTCGTGCAGTGGCCGCCGCGCTGGCCGGCATACAGGAGGACATCCGCCAGCTTCGCAGCCAGGGGGACCGGCTCCAGGGCCAGCAAAACGACCTCTCTGCCCACGCCGAGGACCTGATCCGTCAGCAGCGGGCGGAACTGGCGCGCGAGCGGCAGGAGCGAGCCTCCGCCCTCAGCCAAGCGGAAGCCGCCGCCCGCTCCGTGGGCGGGTTCGAAAGCCGACTGCGCCTCCTGGAGGAGTCGCAGCGTCATCATGAGGAGGCGGCGGCCGCCCTGCGCCTGGCCCAGGAGAACCTCGCCCATGACGTGGAGGAGTTGGGCAGCCGCGGTGCCCGCAACCTCGAGGCCGCCCTGCGCCTGGAACACCAGCTCGACTCCCAGGCCGCCGCGACCGAGGCTCTCCACAAGCGCGACGCCCAGCTGGAAGACAGGATGAAGCTGCACGAGGAGAAGATCCGCCACGAGGAAGAGCGGCTCGACAAGTTCCAGGGGGACCTCAGCCTGTCCCTCGAGATCAAGGAGCAGCTTGACCGTTCCCGCTTCGAGCGGCAGCAGATCAGTGAGCGTTTCGGGGAGCTTGAGGCCTCTACTGTCGAACTCTCGGAGCGCACCGCCGAGTTCGTTCAGGGCCTCGCCCGCCTGGACCAGCGCACCCAGGCCCAGGCCGCCCGTCATCTCGAGATGGCGGAGGACCTGCGCCGCCAGCGCGAAACAGTCGGCGACCAGCTCCAGCGCCTCGTCCGCGTCATGGAGAGGCAGCGACGACGTCAGGCCGAGGCCCTCGCTCAGGAGATCAAGGAGCTCGCCCGCAGTGACTTCAACCCCGACAAGTAGCTCCCGCCTCGGCACCCTCCGCCGCTACCGAGATCGCCTCCCCCTCACTGAAAACACCCCCATGCTCTGCCTCGGCGAGGGCGAGACGCCGCTCGTGGCCTCCCGCCGCCTCGGCCAGCGGGTCGGCTGCCCGCGCCTCTACTTCAAGCTCGAGATGTGCAACCCCACCGGCTCCTTCAAGGACCGGGGCATGGTCGTGGCGGTGGCCAAGGCCGTGGAGGAGGGAATGCAGGCCGTCCTCTGTGCCTCCACCGGCAACACCAGCGCTTCGGCCGCCGCCTACGCTGCCCACTGCGGCCTCGACGCCTTCGTCCTCGTGCCCCGAGGCAACATCGCCCAGGGCAAGCTCGCCCAGGCCGTCGCCCACGGCGCCCGCGTCCTCGCCGTCGACGGCAACTTCGACGCCGCCCTCGACATCGCCCGCCACGTCAGCAGCCGTCACCCCGTGGCCATGGTCAACTCCATCAACCCCTACCGCATCCAGGGCCAGAAGACCGCCGCCTTCGAGATCGTTGATACTCTCGGTGACGCCCCCGACCTCCTCTTCATCCCCGTCGGCAACGCGGGGAACATAACCGCCTACTGGCGCGGGTTCGTGGAGTACTACCGGGCGGAGCTCGCCACCAGGAAGCCGTGCGTGATGGGCTGGCAGGCCGCCGGCGCCGCCCCCATCGTCCGCGGCCAGCCCGTGGACAGCCCGGAGACCGTCGCCACCGCCATCCGCATCGGCAACCCCGCTAGCTGGAAGGGGGCCCTCGCCGCCCGCGACGAGTCCGGCGGCGCTATCGATACCGTCACCGACGACGAGATCCTGGAGGCCTATCGCCTGCTGGCCCAGGAGGAGGGGATCTTCGGGGAGCCCGCCTCCGCCGCCTGCGTTGCCGGCCTCCTCAAGGCAGGCCCGCGAATGGATCTGCAGGACAAGACCGTGGTCTGCATCATCACCGGGCATGGCCTGAAGGACCCCGATACGGCCCTCACCATTGAGGCGGAGATGACCGACGTGCCCGCCGAGCT
>CAYFYG010000220.1:0-2772 GCA_964347225.1 uncultured Dehalococcoidia bacterium
AGGCTGAGGACGTTGAGGATACGCCCATGGGCGAGGATGACCACGGCGGCCGGCAGCACGTAGGGCACCGCCCAGCGCAGCTCGCCCCAGGTGGCGGTGTTGAAGCTGCCCAGCACCACGGAAAAGATGGAGAACATGTGGGTGGTGCTGCGCAGCATGAGGAAGGAGGTGATGGCCGTGGAGAGGGAAGCCAGGGCCACGCCGGCCAGGATGAGGGTGGTGGTGGGCAGGGTGTTGCCCTGCCGGGCGACGCCGTACACCACCAGCACGGAGATGATGGCGCCAGCGAAGGCAGCCAGGGGCAGGACGCTGAGCCCGTGCCAGGAGTGGGGTGCGCCGGCGACGATGACGATGGTGGCACCGAGGGCTGCGCCGGTGGCCACGCCGATGAGATAGGGGTCGGCCAGGGGGTTGCGGAAGACGCCCTGGTAGGTGGCCCCGGCCATCGCCAGAACGGCGCCGGTGAGCCCCGCCAGCAGCACCCGGGGCAGGCGCACGTCCCAGATGATGTCCCGCCACAGCGCGGGGAGGGTATCGGCCATCTCCACGCCGGGCAGTCGGGAGAGAAGGATGCGCACAGTGGCGTCCAAGGGGATGCCAGCCGGGCCCACGGAGAGGGCGAGGGCGACCGCCGCCAGAAGGGCAACCGTCGCCAGGAGGTAGCGCGACCAGGGGGAGCGCCCCACCGCCGCAACGACGCGCTCGGTCGCCGTCAAGGGCTGAGCGGCGTCGACGGCGGGGGCGCGGCGGAGGATGTTCAAGGGAAGCGCTCCGGGTACAGCAGTCTGGCCAACTCCTCCAATCCGTCAACGAGACGAGGGCCCTGGCGGCTCACGAGATCGGGATCCACCGCGAAAACGCGGTCGTTTTGGACGGCGGACACGGCGTCCCAGCCGGGGCGGGCCTTGACCTCGTCAGGGGTGACGGCGGGTATGTCGGCCAGGATGATGACCTCGGGATCGGCGGCGATGACGGCCTCCTCGGTGAGCTGGGGGAAGGGGCCGGCCCCGGCGGCGATGTTCTGGGCCTTCAGGATGGAGTAGAGATCGCCAACGAAATCCTCGTCTGAGGCCGTGAACAGCTCGGGACCGATCTCGTGGAAGACTCTGGGTCCCTGCTGGACGTCCGCGAGGCTGGCAGTGATGGCGTCGATGTGCTCGCGCATCGCGTCGATGAGGTGTACGGCATCATCAGCGTGTCCGGTGATCTGGCCCAGGAGCGCGATCTGATCGAAGACGCCTTGGACGGACTGCGGCGAGGCGAGGAGGAGGACCGGAATGCCCAGAGCCTCGAGGGCTTCCTGGAGGCCGCCCGGGTCGAAGAAGATGATGACGAGGTCAGGAGCGAGGGCGGCGATGCCCTCGACGCTGGGCTCGAAGCCGCTGAGCTTGGTCTTGGCGGCCGCTTCCGGGGGGAAGTCGGTGTTGTCGTCCACGGCGACGACGGCGTCGCCGGCGCCGACGGCGAAGAGGATCTCCGCAAAGGAAGGAGCGAGGGCCACGATGCTCTGGGGCGCGGACTCAAGAACAAGCTGCTCTCCGTTGCTGTCCGTGACAGTGACGGGGAACGCGGCCGGTGAGGGGGCGGCAGCCGCTTCCTGCACGGCTGTGGGCGTGGCCGTCGGGGCCGAATCGTCGCCGTTGCAGGCCAGGGCGGCCAGGGCCAATAGGGCCACGAGAGCGGCGGCCAAGTAACGTAGCCTCATAACATCAAACCTCCCGAGACTGGTCGGAAGGCAATGGGGGCAAGCGATGCCAAGAAAGACCCCTGCCCGCTGAGGCAGGGGTCTCGCTTAGCTGCTGAATCCCATGCCTTTCCGCGAAGGCTGGTAACCGACAGGGGCAGGCGACCTGGCTGCCCCGGTATCGCTGGGACCCGGGGATACAGTTGCGGGACAGCGCCGGCCTCTCACCGGCTTCGCTTTTGACCCCTGCCCCACGACGGCGAGCGGCCCGCCGCCGCAGGGTCGCAGGGACCCCTGCCAAGACGGTATTCGGTTGTCAGACGCACTCTAGCGCCTGACGGCCCGAGCCGTCAAGGCCAAGAGGACGAGAGTCGACATCCGCAGCCCAAGCCCGACGTTGAACGATGGCGGCGGAAGTCATAGGATACCCCCGAGACCGGCACAGAGACCTGCCTGCCGGCAGGAATGCGCAAGGGGTGGCTGATGGACCTGGGACTGAAAGGCAAGGCGGCCCTAGTGGGGGGCTCCAGCAAGGGGATCGGCCGGGCGGTCGCCATGGGACTGGCACGGGAGGGATGTAACGTCAGCATCTGCGCCCGCGACAACGCGGCGCTAGCCGAGGCCGTCCAATCGATCCGCCGGGAGACGGACGCCGAGGTCTTCTCGCTGGTGTGTGACATGGCGCGGTATGAGGACATCAAGCGGGTGGTGCAGGAAACGGTGGACACCTTCGGGCGGCTGGATATCCTGGTGAACAACGCCGGCGGGCCCCCGACCGGCACCTTCGCGGAGATGGACGAGACGGACTGGCTGCACGCTATCAGCCAGAACCTGATGTCGGCGGTCCGCACTACGCGGGAGGCACTCCCCTCGCTGCGACGCTCCAGCGGCGGCCGGATCATCAACATCACGTCCGTCGCGGTGAAGCAGCCGATCGACCGGCTGATCCTGTCCAACACCGCGCGCCTGGGGGTCGTCGGCATGGCCAAGACCCTGTCGCGAGAGCTGGCACCGGAAGGGATCACCGTGAACAATGTCTGCCCGGGGAACATCGCCACGGAGCGCCTGATATCGCTGATCGAGGAGCG
>CAYFYG010000221.1:0-6710 GCA_964347225.1 uncultured Dehalococcoidia bacterium
AACGCCGACTTCCCCGATTCCGTCCTCATGGAGTACGCCGCCGCCCGGTAGCGCGTAGCGATGGGCGCGTGACCGACACAGACGCCCTCGTAGTCCTCGGCATCGACCCCGGCATCGCCGTTACCGGCTACGGCCTCATCCGCCTCGAGGGCCGCGATCACACCTCGCTCGGCTTCGGCGCCATCCGCACCCACGAGCGACTGTCCCGCGGCGAGCGCCTGATGACGATACACCGCGGCCTGCTCGACGTCATCCGCCGCTCGCGGCCCCATGAGGTCGCCATCGAGGACTTCTACGCAGGCCACGTCCGCTCCGCGGTCGCCATCGGCGAGGCACGGGCGATGGCACTGCTAGCCGCCGCCCAGGCCGAGCTGCCCGTCTCCCTCTACAAGCCCTTGGAGGTCAAACAGTTCGTCACCAGCTACGGCCAGGGCAGCAAGGAGCAAGTGCAGCAGATGGTACAGGCCCTCTTGCGCCTCGACGAGCCCCCCCAACCCGCCGACGCCGCCGACGCCCTCGCCGTAGCCCTCTGCCACTGCCTCAAGCACAGCGCCCGCCTCGCCGGGGTCTCGCCGTGAGCCCCATCGCCCGCCTCAAGGGTGCCGTCGCCGAGCGCGGCCCCGACTGGCTCATCGTCGAGGTCGCTGGCATCGGCTACCTCGTGTACGGCCCCGCCGGCACCGTCGCCCGCGCCAAGGTTGGCGCCGAGATCAGCCTCCACACCCATCTCGCCGTCCGCGAGGACGACATGACCCTCTACGGCTTCCCCTCGGCGGAGGAGCGGCGCCTCTTCCAGACCCTCATCGCCGTCAGCGGCGTCGGCCCCAAAGCCGGCCTCGCTCTACTCTCCGTCATGAACGCCGACGAACTCTCCTACGCCATCGCCTCCGGCAACGCCGCCGCCCTCGCCCGCGCCCCCGGCGTCGGCACCAAGCTCGCCAACCGCATCGTCCTTGAGGTCCGCGGCAAGCTCGCCCCCGAGGCCCCCACCGCCCTCCCCGGCGACGCCTCCGAGGTCGTCGCCGCCCTCGTCGGCCTCGGCTACACGCAGGCCGAAGCGACGGAGGCCGTCGCCAAGAGCGACCTGCCCGCGGACAGCCCTGTCGAGGATAAAGTCAGGGTCGCCCTCGGCTACTTCGCGCAAGGACGCACATAGTCGACTGAAGGGGGAACGTCATGGACTGCCCAAAGAGTCACGGTCGATTGCAGAGCGTCAGCCTCGGATCGATCCGCATCGACCGTTGCCCCAAGTGCCACGGAAGTTGGTATGAGCGGGGTGAGCTGCGACTCCTGAAGGACAAAGAAGCGCGCGGCGACTACTGCTGGATAGACTTCGACCTGTGGAAGGACACGGACCAGTTTCGTGCCGACAAGCAGGAACGGTACGTCTGTCCAAGGGATGGCTACCCAATGACCACCGTTCGCTACGGCGAATCACCCGTGCTGGTCGACATCTGCTCGGACTGCCACGGTGTGTGGCTTGACCGAGACGAGTACGATCGCATCGTCGCCTACCTGGAAGACGTAGTGAACACGCAGACAGTCGGCGACTATCTCAAAGATATCCGAGAGGAGTTTGCCGAGATACTGACCGGCCCTGAGGGTCCCCTTTCCGAGATGAACGACTTGCTCCGAGTCCTCTACCTGCTGCAGCTCAGGCTCGTTATCGAACGGCCGCGCCTCAGAGCCTTCCTGAACTCGCTCCCTCGCTTCTAGCTCAGGCCCTCTCGCACGTTAACTGGAACGGTTGCTCGTCCCCCCGGCCCGACGGCAGTCGTAGGTCGCACCCAGCATCGGTGTTAGGGCCGGAGCATCGCACGTTGTAGGCGGGGGCGGCCGGTCTTGCGATGCAGCCCGGCTGCCCTTCAGGCGGCTGGGCCCCCTCCTCGCAGATCACCTGCGCTGAACGAGACGTCCCGGGAGCGTCCCATGCCGCCTTCAGCGTGCACGAGAATCCCGACGACCCCGCGTGACACTCCAGCGTGCCCGTTCGCTGTGCATTGTCCCATCCGCCCGTGCAGTCGAAGTCTGGCATGAAAGTCGCGATCCGCTGGGCGGCCTCTCGAAAATCATCGCCGGTCTCCAACAGCATGGAGAAGTCCTTCACAGGGGTCGCGGTGGCTACCTCATCGACAGGCTCGCCGTCACCGCCGCACCCGCCGACCGAAGCCCCACCGCCGACGGCCAGGAGGGCTATCGTGGCAATGACCCAGCGCTGCATCCTTGCCCCTTCCCTGCGGGCACGCTGGTCGCATTGTGCGCCTGGGACGGTCGCCTGTCAACAGGGCGAGCGCCTGCCGCCTTCCTGCCGCACCGCCTACCCGCAGGGGACGGAGGTCTGATTCGCATAGATCCCAGCGCATGGCCTGCAGTGCGCCAAGGCCTCCTGACGCCCACGTCACCCGGTCATTTCGCTGATCCTTGCTCACGGCGGTGGGGGTGGCGGCGGTGGTGGGGGAGGTGGGGGAGGTGGTGGTGGGGGAGGTGGGGGTGGGGGAGGTTCAGGTGGAGGAAGGTTCGGTGTGTAAGTTGGCGGGGTCATTGGTTCGGGAGGTTCAGGTGGAGGAAGGTTCGGTGTGTAAGTTGGCGGCGTCACCGGTTCGGCAGGTTCAGGTGGAGGAAGGTTCGGTGTGTAGGTCGGCGCGGTCACCGGTTCGGCAGGTTCAGGTGGAGGGGGACTCGTTGGGATCGGCTGAGGGGACGGTGAGGCCACGGGAGCCTCCGGGGCTGGCGGAGCCGATTCCGCCTTTTCCGTAGCCGCCGGCGTCGGAGGAGCAGCGGGCGCAGGGTTCGCCGAAGGCGTCGGTGTGACAGAGGTCGCCGTCGGCGTGGGCTCCTCCTCAGCCCCCAAGACCGCTTTATCACCGTCGTCCCCCGTGACCAGCACCAGGGCCAAGGCAACAATCAGCGCCATGGACGGCACCCCCGCTAGTATCGGACCCTTCCACCTCCAAGAAAGCGTCCAGAAACGCTTCCAGGCATCTCCAACCCGGTCAATCATGGCGAACACCCCCTCCGATTGAGCACGTAAAAGCTAGCACCGGTCGGCGCACGTTGTCAATAAGGCACATCGGGAAATTCGGCGGCAGACCCCGGCCCACCCGAGGCTGCTCTCCCGCTCATCCTGAGCCTGTCGAAGGGCGAGCCCCCCGTAGGTCGAGGCCCCGGCCTCGACCGCCGCGCCAATCCGCCCTCCCCATGACCCACGTACCAGAGACAGACCCGACGCTGGGAGGTCGCGAGATGGCCGTGGACGAGGACAAGCTGCAAGAGCCGCACCGGACGGGAGCCGAGATGTACGACGGCAGGCTCCGCCCGCAATCCTGCGGCGAATGCAGGAGCTACCAGTGGTGGGGGCCGGAATACTGCTCGCGGTGCCTGTCGGGCCAGAGCGTCTGGGCCTCACCCGACCCCAAAGGCCCCGGCGACACCCGCAGCTAGACACAGCCCGCACCCCAACCCCTGCCACCCCCCACCTCTGGCCCCGTCTCCATACCCTGAAGGCACGCCCGCTTGCCCGCTTCGGGCTAGCCACATATAATCGGTGCACCAACGCGGCTAACGGCGCGCAATGCGCTCGGACAGGACGGTACGCTCGTGATCACACCTAGATACGCCCTCATCCTTGGCCTCCTGGCAATCCTCGTGGCAGCTCTCGCTGCGCTGACGGCGTGCGGCGGAGACGACGAGCCGGCGGCCACGACCCCTGCTGACGAAACCCCCACTCAAGCGCCCACGGACGAACAGCCAACGCCTACGCCTGATGGGGTTACGCCGGAAGCCGCCCCGTCCCCCATACCGGGGATCAACTGGTGTGACCTGGTGACGCCGGAGGAAGTAGAGGAGGCGCTGGGCGAACCTGTCGCCGAGACAGAAGAACGTGGTGACCTCGCCTGCCG
The DNA here is from genome assembly GCA_964347225.1 of uncultured Dehalococcoidia bacterium. GTDB lineage: Bacteria > Chloroflexota > Dehalococcoidia > SM23-28-2 > RBG-16-64-32 > DAOUMF01. The sequence continues at coordinate 3,900 of CAYFYG010000221.1, forward strand.
GCACTCGATTGCCCCGAGAGATGCCGTTCAGATCGAGCAAGGGACTCAACAGATCTTCGAAGAAGGGATCTACGGCGAATACGCCGCAGCTGGGCGGGAGCCCGTGTCGGGCATCGGTGACGAGGCCGCCTGGTTCGGCAGGGTCGCCCCGTTCTTCCTGGCCGTTCGCCAGGGCGATGTCTACTTCCAGGTCGCGCTGGTTCTCTATGAAGAGGTCGACAGCGAGACCCAACTGGAGATCGCCAAGGAGCTGGCCGCCATAGCCGTCGAGCGACTCCCGTGAGGACTCCTGTCGTCTGGGCCGCCGCGGCGGTGGCGGGGCTCGTTCTGTTGGCGGCTTGCGGAGGCGGCGAGTGGCCCCCGCTAGTCGAGAGGCCCACGCCAGTCGAGACGGAGGAGCCGGCGGCCACCACCCCTGGGGCCGAACGCGTCGAAGTGCCCCCGTTGAGATGTGGCACCCTCATGCAGCTCACCGACAAAGACATCGAGGAGGCCCTGGGTGAGGAAGGCACGTGGCTCCACGGGCAGGGCGAGGTCTGCACCAAGGAACTCGTCACCGACGACCGCTTCTTCGTGCGGATGGAGCCGGGGGCGCCGGCGGACTTTCAGCCGGGCGCCCAGCTGCTGAGCGTTCCCGGCCAGCCGGTGAGCGCCGTTGGCGACGACGCTCGCTGGTTTGGCGGCACCGACGCGCAGGGCGGCGGCGCTTCTGGGACCCTCAGCGTGCGTCAGACCACGTCCCTCGGGGCACTGCACTTCCGGATCACACTGGGACGTCCCGATCTCAGTAGCGCCCAGCAGCTCGAAATCGTCAAGAAACTGGCTTTGGGCGCCCTGCCTCGATTCCCTGGCGTGGAACCGGCGCCTGTGACCTTCGAACGGGAGCAGGTGGACCGCTCCGACGCGAGCTTCGTCGACAGCCTGCTGGCCAAGGAGGCGGCGGGGGAGTGGACGCGCGGCGAGGGCCTGGTGGCAACGCTCCGTCTCTTCGCCGGAGAGGTCGAGACGGACGAGGTGCTGCCCCAGCCGGAGCTGCTCGACTCATCGGGGACGGGCGTCATCCGCATGGCCCGGGAGTACCTGGAGGACGGCCCCGACGCCGAGGCGAGGGCGGAGATCGCCCGCCTGCTGGACCTGCTCGTTCCCTCCCCCGAACAACTGCAAGCGTCGGCGGGGGAAGGCCCGCCCATGGCGGCGCCGGCGTTCCATGCGATCTCCCTCGACTCTGCCCAGGCGGAGGAGGACTGCATCCCTTGGTTCGCGACGGACGTGTGCGCTTCTCAAGCGGTCTTCCCGGAGCTGGACAAGCTCTTCGGCGAGGGGAAGTACGAGGGCATTGTTCCCGAGAAGCCGACCCACGGCTGGACGGACGAGCGCGTCGTCTGGGCGATGCAGGCCGTCAAGGACTCTGCCGAGACCTATGAGGGGATGGGCAAGATGCCCGACGTCTCCTTCGCGCTCACACCGTGGGACGCGCCCATCTCGCACACGGACACTGAACTCGATGTCTGCCTCATCACCGTCAACACGCCGATGCAAAGCTTCAACGAGGACATCTTCCGGCAACGGATCGCCCGCGCCATGGCGTACTGCATGATTTCGGAGACGTTCCCTGCGCAGGTGAAGGCGGGATGGGAGGTCACCAGGTGGTGGCAGGAGGGCCTCGCGCTCTGGCTCAGCGCCCTGGTGTACCCAGAGACTGACTGGGAGCAGTCGGCAGAGCTGGGGGGGCGGTCACTCCTAGAGGCGCTCGTTGCCGTGGAGCTGGAGACCACGCTCCTGGACCGTAGCTTCGAGAACTGGGTGTTCTTCGCCCACGCGCGAGAGTCGATCGCCCTCCCCTTGATCCGGCAACTGCCCTCGGGTGGCGGCCGGGCGGCGCAGGAAAACGCTCTCGCCGGGTACGAGGGGATCGATCTCCTGTTCCACACGTTCGCTGAGGGGCTGACGGATGAGAGCATCCCTGACCCTGACCGCGACCAAGCCATCTGGTTCAAAGCGCGGGCCCATGAGGTCCCAATCAGCGGGCGCACCGTGATTTGGGCGGAGCCGCAGCGCTTTGGCGTGGAGCGGCTGCAGCTCGTCGTTGACCCCGGCAAGTACGCTTGTATCGAATACGACGAGAAGGGGGAGCTTCGTTCGTCGTGGCGCACGGGAAAGCCCGGATGGCCCGGCGGTTCCTGGTCTACAGATCTGCCCAAGTCATTGCAGGGCGAGGCCGTGTTCGTGGTGACGGCGACCGAGAAGGGCGCCCTCCTCGAAATCGACGTGACCGACGTCGATGACGACCCGGAGTGCGAGGATGACGAGGACGGGGGTTCGGCGCCCGAGCCGTGCCCACTCGACTACTGCGAACCCTCCGGCTACTACTTCGAGGAGGGCGGTACCACGGCGCAATGACCGATGCGGACATCGACGATGACCCCGAGCCCGGCGCCAACGCTTCCACCGCCCAGACGTCCTCTCCCCCTTCTACGCGCTATCGCGTATTGACAAACGGCGTCGGGTGTGTAAGGTGTTAAGCCGTCAGGGTATGCGTCGCATTCCCTGACAGCAATTGCGCCCTCGCGGCCCGATCCAGGTGGGAGCGGATGGGGACTCGGGGGCGCTTGCCGTTGCCCGCCTGCCCCCACGCCCTCACGGGGTGGGGCGAAGCCTGAATCCCTTCAGAGCCTGCCCGCCTGTGGCGGGGCGAGCGCCTGCCGCGCCGCCAGCGCCACGCCTCGCTGTCCGCCTGCACATTTGACATCCGCCGATCTCAGGCGCACAATGCCGTTGTTGAATCGCCTAGCCGAAAGGGGGCGTCATGGG
>CAYFYG010000222.1:0-2395 GCA_964347225.1 uncultured Dehalococcoidia bacterium
GCCATCGCTCCAGCGCACGTCTTCCCGCAGATGGAACACGTACTTGCGCCCGCCCTCCAACACGTCCCAGCTTCTGGCCACATCTGGTATGACATCCATCTCCGGACTCTGGTCGACCAAGCCGCTGAAGAGCTGCCTCACAATCTCGACCGAAGGAAAGGCCTCGGCGTCAGCCGGGTCAACGGCAAAAACGTGCCAGGCCACCCTGAGGGCGTGAGGTGCGGGCGGAGGCGCAAGTGGGGGTCTCGCCTCGCTCGCCCGCTGCCACAAGGAGAACCCGTCCTGGTAGGCCTCGCGCGCCCGCTGGAAGTCGAAGGCGTTGTGATGGGTCAGCCCCAGCTTCATCAGCGTCCGCGCAGCCCTTTCGTAGTGCATCTCTTCCTTCAACAACGCGAGTGCCTGCCCGTAGTGGTCGATAGCCTCCTGGTGGGCGTACAGCGTGCGCGCCCTGTCTCCCGCCTGAAGCCGGTAAGTGATTGCCTTCTCCGTGAGCGTCTCGTCGTGCTGCCGTCCCTCCTGGAAGTGAAAGGCTAGTTCACCAGCTAGCTCCTCCGCTTGGGTACGATAGAGGCTCTCCATTGTGGTGCCGACGAGCGCGTGTGCCTGTTGCCGGCGTCGGCGCGACATTGAGGAGTAGATGACCTCCTGGATCTTATGATGGGTGAAGACGTAGTCGCGTCCTTTGGCCCCGTTGGCTTCGTCAAGCAGTCGATGGCGCAGCAAATCGTCCAATGCTTCGAGCGTCGCCCCTTCACCTTGGTCCCAGACTGCGTTGAGCAAGTCAAAATCGAACTCGCGACCGAGCACCGCTGCGAGGCGCACCGCCTCCTGCGCCTCCTCAGTCAAGCCGAGAACCCGTGCCTGTACGGCCTCACTCAAGCTGATGGGGAGTGCAAGTGTCCCCTCGCAGATCCCGGCGAAGTCGCCCCTCCAAGCCCCTTCCTCGAGGCGGATCGAACCTGTGTCAAAGAGCCCTTTGACGGTCTCTATCAGGTAGAATGGATTGCCCTCCGTCTCCTCGTACAGCCGCTCTGCCAAGGGCAGCGCCTCATCGCCGGCCCCCGACATTTCCATGACCACCGCTTCCACCGCCGACGGCGACAGACGGGACAAACGCAAAGGTACCGCCAGCCCGTCCCGTATCAATCGCCGCCGGAGTGCATGCATGGGATGCCCCAGACCGACCTCTTCGGACCGAAAGGTGCCAATCATCAGGACCGGGTCATCAGCCAGTTGCCTGACCAGGTAATGGACCAGTTGGAGCGTGGAGCCGCTGGCCCACTGAAGGTCTTCGAAAACAGCAAGTATGGTCCCATGGGAAGACAATTGGGCCAGTATGCGGGCCACCGCCTCGAATAGGCGTGCCCGCTCCTCATCCGAGGGAACCGAGGGCGTGACCTCCAGCCCAGGCCGCTTTTCCAGTACCTCCGGCACCAGGCGGGCTGCCTCCTCAAGCGTCCAGGAAGGAAAGCCCGTCAGTTCGGCCGATGTCAGACCTGGCACAACCGTTCGCAGGGCCTCAGCGACTGGTTGGTAGGGCAGAGCTCGCTCGAATTCGTAGCAGCACCCCCACAGAACCCGCGCCCCCTGCGAGCGCAGGCCATTGGCAAACTCCTCCGCGAGACGACTCTTGCCCACGCCCGCCTCGCCACTGATCAGCACCAGTTTTCCCTCTCCTGCGTCCGCTCTTTCCCACCAGTCGCCCAAGAACGCCAGTTCGTCCTCCCTGCCTATCAGCCTGCTGGGTGCCGTCACCTCCAGCGGGTCGTGCCCCGCAAAGGGAGCAGGTCGCTCCGGACGCGAAACAGCGGGAACGAACTCGGGCACCCGACCGATGGGGAACTGCCCGTCCATGATCTCTTCGTACAGCTCGGTGGTTTCCACCATCGGCGGCGCGCCCAACTCCTCCTGGACGATCTCACAGCAACGGTGGTACTGCTCCAGCGCCGCATTGCGCTGCCCCAGGCTACAGTACGCTCGCATCGCCAACCGGTGTGCGTCCTCGCGCAGCGGGTCTCGCTCGAGCAGCTGCCGGGCCGCGGCCAGAGCGGAGTCGTGCTCTGCCGTCGCCTCAAGCCCCATCATCAGTCGCGTCAGCGCATCCATAAACAGCATTTCCAACCGGTACCGCTCATCGATCACCCACTCATGGTAGAAGCCATCCAGGAAGTCGCCCCGGTAGAGCGCCACCGCCGATTGCAGCGTCGCGATGTCATCCTGGGACACGTGGGACTGGAACTCCTCAACGTCCAGCCAGAGATCGCTGTGGGGATCGAACTGAACCGTATGGGGATCGCTCTCTACGTAGTCTTGGGGGAGACATCGACGGATGTGCCATAGGGCCGTGGAAAGAGACGCGCGCGCCTTGCGCTCCGGGCGGTCCCCCCAGAAGAGC
>CAYFYG010000223.1:0-8448 GCA_964347225.1 uncultured Dehalococcoidia bacterium
ATGAGGATACCGACGATGATGAGGAGGGCGCCACTGGCGTAGTTGATCACGCCCATGTAGCGCTTCAGCCAGTTGAAGACCGGCCTCACGGAGTTGAACGCGAGGCCCATCGCCAGGAATGGGATCGACAGCCCCGCCGAGTACACCGTCAGGAGGATCACGCCCTGCCAGACGCTGGCGGTGGCCGCGGACAGGGCCAGGACGGCACCCAAGGTCGGCCCTATGCAGGGACTCCAGCCAGCGGAGAACGACGAGCCGACGACGAAGGACCGTGCATAGCCCACCTTGTCGCCCGTCTTGAGGTTCAGGCGGCGCTCTTGCTCCAGGAAAGGGATGGTGATGACGCCGCTGAGGTGGAGGCCGAGGACTACGAGGGCTCCTCCTGCCACCTTGAGGATGGTGTCCTGCTGGTCACGAAAGAAGAACTCACTGCCTCCGCCCAGGAAGAAGTCCAGGAGGCCGATGGACGCCCCGAAAGCGATGAAGATCAAGGAGAATCCCGTGACGAAAGCGACAGCGTGCCGGAACGGCGACGGGGAGGGCTCGGTACGCTCGGCTGGTCCTGCACTCATCGTGGCCACGGCGGTAGCGCCTGCTCCGCCCGTCGTGGCGGCGTGCGAGGCCGCCGTCGCCGGCACCGGCGGGTCGATGGCCGTGCCGGTCAGGTAGCCCAGATACGCCGGGACGAGAGGCAGCACGCACGGCGAGGCGACGGACAGCAGCCCCGCCGCGAAGGCCACGAATATGCTGATACCGCCTATCTCGAAGATGCCCATCTCTATGGTTGACGCCCTCCCTTCCATCATAGATTGGGGTGCCGAAGGGCCGCAACCGAACCTCACTGCGTGGCCGGCTCTCCCGGCTGCTGGGGCTCCTCGGCCGCAACTAGGGCGCGGGCTCCGTCTCCTCCCGCGGCCTCAGGAAGAACACGTCCTCGAAGCTGAGGCGCATCAGCCAGATCGCGGTCAGGCCGCTGGCGCCCACCCACAGGATGTTCAGGAGGTGGCTGCCGATGGCGAAGCCTCCCGCCAGCGAGCTCTCCACTCCCAGCAGCGCCACTACCTCCGCCGTCGCCACCTCGTAGGGGCCGATGTTGGACGGGGCCACTGGCATCGCCACGATCATGTTGGCCGTGACCATGATCACTAGGTAGTCGGCCAGCCCCAGGTTTAGGCCGAAGGTCAGGCCGAAGAGCCAGAACACTGCCGTCTCCAGCATCCAAGCGACGAAGGTGGCTGTCATCGTGCGTGCCGCCAGGGGGACATCGCGCAGCACAGCCAAGCCGGCGAGGAACTCCGGCAGCGTCCGTGCCAGCAGTCCTCGTAGCGCCGCCGGAAGGCTGGCCGCCCAGCCGCGGTCTTCCCATCGCGGGCGGAGTTCCAGGCGGGACGCCGCCACAGCCAGGACGAGCCCCACCGAGACGGCCGCTATCAGCGCCCAGACTAGGCCGAGGGGCAGGCCGGGGACATCGAGGAAGACGAGCGCGATGAGCAGCAGGATGACGAAGGCCACCCCGTCCACTAGGGACTCCGTGACGAACACGGTGGCGGTCAGGCCGGCCCGTGGCAGGCGCCAGCGCTGGGCCGGCACCTGCACGCGGATTGCGTCGCCCACGCGGAGGGGGAGCAGGTTGTTGGCCATGTTGGACACGAGGTAGACGCCAAACAGGCCCAGGACTGGCGCAGAGCCTACCTTGGTCAGCATGAGACGCCAGCGGTAGGCGTCCACCAGCTTGGAGAGCGAGTAGATGGGTAGGGCCGCGGCCACGTACAGGTAGCGACCCTCGGCAAGAACCTCCAGCGCCTCCCGGATGTTGACCCGCCAGACGAGCAGGCCCAGGAGACCTCCGCTGACGGCTAGGCGGAACCACAGGCGACGGTAGAAGTCCACGCCGACGGTATACCACGTCGGCCCCGGCGCGGGCCAGCGCACTTCGTGTGGCGGCGGAAACTAGGGTTGCGCGGAGATGATCAGGTCCGTGCGATTCCCCCACCTGTGGAGGAAGCGGTAGAAGTTGCGCTTGCTGAGGCGCTCGCGCTCCTCCGGAGGGGTGCGCTCCCACTCCACGTGCTCGTGGCGCGACAGCGGCAGCTCTGTGTCGACCAGCGCGCGGTAGCCCCGACTGCGCACGCGGAAGCTGAAGTCGAGATCCAGGTGACGGTAGAAGCGGAACTTCTCGTCCAGTAGGCCGATCTCCCGCAGGATTTCACGCCGAAAGGCCAGCAGGTAACCCTCCACCGCATCGACATCGCCTGAGGCCTGCGCCTCCTCGAAGTTGCGGATGTCATGCGTGACTACTCCCCACCGTCCGACCACGCCCACCGTGCTGTCGTCCAGTAGCGGCCGCAGTCGGGAGAAGATATCTCCCGTCACCTCCACGCTGGTGTCCATGAGGAGGACGTAGCGGCCTCTGGCTTGGCGGAGGCAGACGTTGCGTCCGGCGGCGCTGCCCAGGAAGTGATCGGCGTGGAAGACGCGCACTTGCGGCTGACCCTGGGCCAGCTCGTCCACGTAGTGGGCGCACTCGCCTTCGAACCCATTGTCGACGGCGATGACCTCGGCGCGACGGGGGCCGAGCCAGCGCTGGATGCTGTTGAGGCAGCGCTCCAGCTCCTCGCAGCCCTCTCGCGCCACGACCCCCACCGTGAAGTCGAGTTCGGCGGGCCCTCTCAGCAGCGACTCCACCTCCCGGCTGGCTGAGACGGACTCCTGCGCGCGTGCCCACTTTGGCAGCGGCATGATGACGCTGCCCCTGGGGGCGTCCCGCACCTCGAAGCCCCGCGCAATCACTCGCTCCCGAATCTCATCGGCGGGCGGATAGCGGCCGGCCTGCCGCAGACGCTCTCGCTCCGCCATCATCTCAGGGATCTCGCCGGGCAGCTCCTGGGGATGGATCGTCTGCACTAGGTCGAGCCCCAGGAGGCGGTCGAAATCCATTAGGAGTTCGCGCTTGACGGGGGACGGCAGGCGGGAGCGGCCGACTTGCCAGGCGGCAGCCAGGGCATGGGGCAGGCCGAGGTCGTCGGCTGCGGCGGCCCAGAATCGCCGCCGCAGGCGCTCGCCGGCGGCGCGGGCGGTCTTTGTAGCGCGGCCATCCGGCTCCGTGAGTTTCAGCCTGAGCCGGGACAGCGCGCACTGAGCGGCTCGCAGGCTGGCGAAGGTGAAGTTCATACGGGATCGGTAGTGCAAGGTGGCGCAGAGGTAGCGGAAAGCCAGGGGGTCAAAGCCCTTGCTCTCCAGGTCGGCCAGCGTGTAGGTGTTGCCGCTGGACTTGGCCATCTTCACCCCGTCCACCAGCAGGTGCTGGCCGTGCACCCAGTAGTTGACGTGAGGGTGCCCGAAGGCGGCCTCACTCTGGGCGATCTCGTCCTCATGGTGGGGGAAGATGTTGTCCACGCCGCCGGTGTGAATGTCGATACGCGGGCCCAGGTGCTTGGCGACCATGGCCGAGCACTCGATGTGCCAGCCGGGGAAACCGTCGCCCCACGGGCTGGGCCAGGTGAGCTGTCGTCCCGGCTCGGCCGCCTTCCAGAGGGCGAAGTCGCGGGGGTCCCGCTTCAGGGGATCGGCCTCTGCGCGAACGCCTTCCTCCAGGCCACTGGCCACCTGGCCCGACAGCTTGCCATACTCGGGGAAGCTGTCCACGGCGAAGTAGACGTTGCCGCTAGACTCGTAGGCGAACCCCTTGTCGGTGAGGGTCCGCGTCATCTCTACCATGTCGGGGACGGTCTCGGTGGCCCGCGGGAACACGTGCGCGGGCAAGATGTTGAGCTTGCGCTCGTCCTCCATGAAGGCTTCCGTGTAGAAGGCGGCGATCTCGGTCGGGGTCTTGCCTTCGGCCAGGGCCGCTGCGATGACCTTGTCTTCCCCCCGCTCCAGCATCTCCTGTCGCATGTGACCGACATCGGTGATGTTCTTGACCTGGATGACGCGGTAGCCGCTGGCCTCCAGCAGCCGTCGCAGCCAGTCTGCCGTCAGGTAGGCGCGCAGGTTGCCGATGTGGGCAAGGCGGTACACCGTGGGCCCGCAGGTGTACATCTTGACCCGCCCCGGCTCCAGCGATGTGAAGGGCTCCTTGCTGCGGCCGAGGGTGCTGTACAGCGTGAGAGCTGGCGCTCGCTGGCGAGGCTTGGGGGCTGCCCGGCTCCCCTTAGGTGATCTCTCAGCCATGCTCGCCCTCCCACCCGATCTCCACATCTCCCTCGCCCCAGATGATGATGGGCACGGTGAAGGCGTACTTCGTGGCCTCTTCCCACCACTCCTCGTTCTCGTCCACCGGCCGTTCGTCGAACTCGATGCCGCGCTTGGTGAGGGCGGCGCGCGCCCTATCGCAGGTGGGACAGTTGCCGAGGGTGTACATGATGATGCTGCTCATGATGGGAGGCCTCCTATCGGCCTATTCTAGCATCGATGCGGCTCCGCCTGAAGCGGGAGCTGTCCGGGTTCCCTCCATACCCTTTGGGTCAGACCTTGATCCGCTTCCAGCGGCCCTGACGGAAGCGGAGGAGCATGAGCAGGGCGCGGGTGTTTATGTCCATGGCGGCGGCCACCCAGGCGCCGGGCACGCCGAAGCCGACCACCACCGCCAGGAGATAGGCGGGGGTGAGACGGATCCCCCAAACGCCCGCGGTCATGATGGCCAGCACGGAGCGAGTGTCGCCGGCGCCGCGCAGGGCGCCGCCCAGCGACTGGCTCACCGCCATGGCCGGCAGAGCGAAGCCGAAGATGAGGAGGAGCTTGCGCCCGATGTCCACCACATCATCGTCGTCGATGAACAGACGTGTGATGGGGCCCCCCAAGACCATGAGGATGACGCCAGCGGCGGTCATGAACACGAAAGCGATGCGGGCGGCCGACGTGGCCGCCTTCTCGGCCAGGTCCGCGCGTCCGGCGCCTAGGCCCTGCCCGACCAGGGTGGTGGCGGCCACTCCCAGCGCGAGCCCCGGCATGAAAACCAAGCCCTCGATCCGCAGGGCCACTTGATGGGCGGCCAGGGCCGTCGTCCCCAGGGTGGCGATGATGCGCGTGTACGCCATGAAGGCCATCTGGAATTGGAGTTGCTCAGCGCCCGACGGCAGTCCCACCCTGAGAATGCGGCGCGTCTCTGCTGGTTCGATGGACATTGCCTTCGATGGCGTCAGACGAAGGGCGCCCTTTCCCGAGATGAGGAAGCCCAGTACAAGGAAAGCGCCGGCCAGGGCAGAGGCCAGGTAGCCCAGTCCGGAGCCGCGCACGCCATACTCGGGGAACGGTCCTGGTCCGTTGATCAGGACGTACGCGACCACACCGTTCACGAGGTTGACCACCAGCATGATCAGCATGGGGGTGCGGGTGTCGCCAGCACCCTGGAGACAGGCGTTGTTGGCGTACAGGAGGGAGTAGAAGGGGATGCCGAAGGCGGCGGCCTGCATGTAGAGCACTCCCTCGTCGAGCGCCTTGGGCTCTGCGCCCATGATCTGAAGCATGGGAGCCGCCGCTGCGAAGAAGACCACTGCCATCGCCGCTCCCCAGATCAGGGCGAGTATCTGGGCGCCGCGTAGGGTAACGTCGGCCTGCTCGGGACGGCCAGCGCCCACGTTGCGAGCCACCACCGCGGTGGCTCCTATGCCGATGGCGAACATCCCGGAAAGGGGGAACCAGTACAGTATCGACGCCAGGCCCACCCCCGCCAGAGCGTCTTCTCCGAGGTGGCCCACCAGGAACGTGTCCACCAACTGGACGGTGGCGAAGCTCACCTGCTGGATGACCACCGGCCAGGCCAGCCGGATGACGGATCTGGTCAGGTTCGACTCATCGAGTGCCGCAGGCGCGGGTGCGGCCACGGCATCTTCGGCGTCGGCGGACATACTCCCTCTGCGAAGTCGAACCGGGGGGTGCCTTCATTATGGCAAACGCTCCCCCTTGCCGGAAGGCGAGTGAGCCTGCCTGCGCGCGTTTCGCCCATGCTATCATGTGGTCGGTTCAGGCAAATCGAGGAGGAACACGTGGGATTCGTCAAGACCGCCGACGAGGTGAGAAGGCTCCAGGCTATCTACGCCCGTCCTCAGTTCATGGCCACGCGCGCTCTGACCGTTCGCTTCGAGACGAGGCCGGAGGCGGTGCGGGCGCTCCTGCCGCCTCCCCTGGAGCCCACCCCCGAGGCGGTGGGCCACGCCTGGGTCGGAGAGATAGGGAATTCCAACTGCGTGGGCCCTTTCCTGGGCGCTGCCCTGTACGTGCGCGCCCGCCACGAGGACCTCGTCGGCGACTACTGCGTGACGATGCCCGTATCCACCGACGCGGCGGTCATCTTCGGCCGTGAGCTGTACGGTGAGCCGAAGAAGCTCGCCAAGATCATGTTCGAGAGGCAGGGCGAGCACGTCTGGGGTTCGGCCGAGCGCTATGATATCCGCTACATGAGCCTGCGCGGGCGAATGGATGGTACGGGCGGCACTGGCCGCCACCAGACCTCCACCTTCCACTTCAAGTATCTTGTCCGCGCTGACGGCGGCGGCTTCGACCACCCGCCCTTGCTCGTGCATGTCACCACTGAAGTCAACGTCCAAGCGGCAGAGCAGGGCCGGGGCGAGCTCGTGCTCCGAGATTCCCCCTACGACTCGGTGGCGGACATTCCTGTGACCCAGGTGATCCAGGCGATCTGCGTGGAGGGGGTTTCTTACACCAGCGGCAGAGTCCTGTGTGAGGTGGACCCAGAGGCATTCTTGCCCTACGCCTTCGGAAAGACGGATCCCGCGGACGTGGTCGCTGAGGGCACGTTAATGCACGCTCAGGCCGCCCGCAAGAGCCGCGAGGGCCGGGGACGCTGGCGCGAGAGCAGTTGAGCGGACCAGATTGACGACCGATGGCCGAGAAGCAGGAGGGACACAGGTGGTTCGCCTTCCTCTACGATCGCCTGATCGCATCCGGCGAGCACGGTTACATGAGGCGAGTGCGGCGCGAGATCGCCGGCGGGGCCACGGGCCGCGTGCTGGAACTAGGTGTAGGCACGGGCCTGAGCTTCCCTTACTACGACAGCCGTGCCGAGCGGGTCATCGCCACGGAGCCAGATGCTCACATGCTGCGGCGGGCCCGGCGTCGTCTCAAGTATTCGTCGCGCCCGATCGAGTTGCAGCAGGCCTGGGCTGAGGAACTGCCATTCCGGGATGCCTCCTTCGACACGGTGGTGAGCACACTGGTTATGTGCACCGCGAGGGATCTTCCTCGGGCGTTGTCAGAGGTGCGGCGTGTGCTGAAGCCCGGGGGCGAGTTGCGCATGTATGAGCACGTCCGCTACGATCATGCCTTTGGCGCCTTCTGGCAGGACTTGGTCACGCCAGCGTGGAGATGGTTCGGCGCTGGCTGTCACCCCAACCGGGATATCGCCAGTCGGGTCCGTGAGGCGGGGTTCGAATTCCAGTGGCTGGAACTTGCCAAGCCGGATCTTCTCATACCACCGTGGGTCATCACGCGCCCGCGCATCGTAGGCATCGCCAGGCCTACCTAGGGGGGCTCGCTCCTGCCGGAACTCTCGGGGCACCACATTCTCCTGCCCCGATCGCGGCTGCCCATCGTGGTCGGGCGCGCCGGCGTTGGGGTGAAAGAGATGGATGTATCGCGATTTCGGGAGCGCCTCAGACGGCAGGGGGCAGTCCTGGGTGGAGGGGAAGCTACTCCGTGACGCGTGCCTCGAGCTCGCGCAGGCGACGTACGACGGTCTCCAGCACTGCCATGGCGATCTCCGCGTCCGTGCTAAGCTCGGCCCGGAAGTCCCAGCCGGTCATCACCAGGCAATCCGTGTCCTCCAGTGTGCGCACGGTGGCCGAGCGGGCCTGTCCTTCGAACAGGGCCATCTCACCGAAGAATTCACCTGGCCCCAGCGTGGCCAGCACCTGCGGCTTGCCGCCCGCCCCGCCGCGCACGACCTCCACCTTTCCCGATGTGATCACAAAGAAGCCGGCTGGCTGGTCCTTCTCCTGGACGATAGCCTCCCCCGTCTTGAACGAGCGGGGCACCATTAGTTTGGACAACCGCTTCAGGTGTCTACGGTTCAGTCCGGCGAAAATCGGCACCTTATTGAGGATCTCTTCTCGGTCCATTAGAATTTGTCCTTCCGGGCATGGCCTAGTCAGCTTACGGCATTCTAATCAACTCCCGTGAACTCGTCAACAGCACGTGCGAAGAGCAGGCGCGGCGTGGCGCTGGTGCTGGGGGCGGGTGGCACCAGGGGATGGGCCCATGTGGGCGTCCTTAAGGTGCTGCATGGGGCCGGTGTGCCGATGGACCTCATCGTAGGCGCCAGCGCGGGAGCCCTCGTCGGTGCGCTGCACGCCGCCACGGGAGACGCTGTCCGGGCGGAGCGTGTGGCCATGGGCTTCACGCCGTCCGACTTCCTGGAGTGGTTCCTGCGCGACCTGCGTCTATCACGCCGCGGGGGTCGGATGGGTCGCAGGCTCTGGGAGGCCTGCGGGC
>CAYFYG010000224.1:0-10323 GCA_964347225.1 uncultured Dehalococcoidia bacterium
TCCCCTCCGACCTTGGTCGCAGTAGCCCGGCTGCTCGACGCTGTCGGGAAGATAACTGCCTTGGCACGAGGCAGCTTCCACCAGCGACGTATTCGGTATGCCATCCCGATCACAAACACCGCCGCCGCTATGTACGGAAGAGGGACATAGACGAAGAAGTCCCATGCGTCAGTTATAGAGTCCATCCGCTCCCTCCAGGTCTATCTGCGTGACGCTGGACACCGGCTTCGGCGCGCGCAGCTGGCGAACAGTGAGGAAATGGCGTGCTAAAGCCCGGTTGCCCTTCTCGCGGTCCGCCAGGAAATCGTGGAGAAGGTCGCACGCGAGGAGAATCCGCGAGTCTACGAGCGAGTAGAAAACCGTGTTGCCATCTCGTCGGGAGGCGACAATACCCTGCTGCAGCAAGCCTCTTATGTGCCGACAGACGTTGGCCTCAGGGAGGCCCAAGAACCGCGCCAGCTCGCCGACCGACTTCTCGCCGGAATGGAGGTGATCCAGTATCATCAGTCGTCTGGGGTGGCCTAGGTCCCTGAGAACCTGGGCATGGAGAAAGTAAATGGCGAATGTGAACTTATCCACAATCGACCTCCAAGGTTGAGTCTAATGTCTACTGGGCGACGGGTACGCCTATCCTTGGTCATGCAAAAGATAGAGACTGGGCGGCCTTCACCGAGAGCGAGTCCAGTCCCATCGTTGGTGCACAGGGGCTCTTGACCATGGAAAGGCTGCATTGAGCAGGTCTGGCCACACGCTAAAGGAGATCCGCAGCAAGCCTAGGGAGGCGGAAGTCCGACTCGCGCGTGGTCCTATGGTGCCCTAGGTGAGTAGGAAGTCCGGCGCGATGTGTGCCTTTTCCATAACCATCGATACACGTGACGGGTGTATATACCCCAGTGGGAACCCTTAAAATGGTGAGTAGAATAAGACCAGCAGCATTGAGCAGAATCGGCCGAAGGAGTTCTGTGTCCGTTTCGGAGTAGCGGGCTCGAGCCCAGCGCGGCAGAGCCCGCGACCTGGCCTCAGGGGAACCGCCGTGCGGAAGAGTGCCGAGATGAGCCTTGAGCGGCTGAAGTGGGCCACCATCGTCCTCTCCATCACCTTCGTGCTTGGCGTTCAGGCCACGGCGATGCTTGTTCTCATGCGGGGGCTGGGGCTTGCTTACGGCCACTTCGTGGCAGTCGCGGTCGTGGTTGTTGGCGTCGTCCTGTTCTCCATCGCTGTGTTCAGGATCGTGCATGGTCTGCAGCAGGGCATAGTCCAACAGAACGAGGAGCTGTCCGCTCTGAGCGCTATCGCCCGAGCGTTGAGTGGCCCCCTTGATCTCAGAGAGACCCTCACGCGCGCTCTCGCGAACGTTATGGATGTGACCGGTGCCTCCGCCGGGCAGATCGCCCTTGCAGCCAATGAGCCAGGCAGACAACCGATGAGTCTTTCGGACGGGGCCAAAGAAGAGCTGAGACTGCTCGACTGCCTCTGGGAATCAGACGAGGGATATTGCGAGGGCTCCAGACCGGCAGAGGACATTCGGATCTTGGATCTTGGGCAGAGGCAAGAGCCGGCGGCAGCAGAGGCGTACGAACTTGGATTCCGAACCGCGGTGTGGGTCCCTCTGAAAGCGCAGGAGGAGTTGCTGGGCGAAATGAAGCTCCTCGCCAGCGAGAGCGGCCTGCTTGCTTCCGGGGGAAACGAACGACTGCTGGCCACAATTGCAGGCCAGATCGCTGTGGCTGTCCAGGCCAGCCAATTAAATTCAGATGTGTTGCGTCGAGGAAGGGAAACTCAAGCTCTCTATGAGATCGCGCTCGAGATAGCGTCGCTGCAGGTGATTGAGACGACTCTAAGCTCGATTGTGGAGCGGGCACGCGAGATATTGGGCAGCGAAACGGCGGCCCTATGCAGGCTGCAGGGAAGCGGCGGCGAGCTGACGCTGGCCGCCAGCAGCGGTCCCGCGGATGCATTTCGGCAGTCGCCCGCCCAATCACCGCCCATCCACACAACGCTCCATGCCGCGGCTCGCTGCTCTTTCAAGGCGGAGGCGGCTGCGTCGTGCTCGATCCTCGCAGAGGAGTACTGTGCTTCCCATCTGTCGGTGCCGCTACTCGTGGGCACCTCCGTGACCGGCGCGATGTGCGTCTCAAGCCGGATCCCCCACTGCTTCAGCGAGTGCCAGCGGGGCCTCCTGAGCAGCTTGGCTAGCATGGCGGCCATCGCCATCAGCAACGCCCGGCTTCTTGAGGGCGAGCGCAGCCTGGCGGTGTTGGAGGAGCGGGACAGGGTGGCGCGGGAGATGCACGACAGCCTGGCCCAAGTGCTGGGTTACCTTCACCTAAAGGCCCAAGCCGCCCAGCGCAGCCTCTCCCGTCGGGGCGTGGTCGGCGCTGGGGCGGACCTAGATGAAGTGGCTTCCCTGGCGCACGAGGCGTATGTCGATGTGCGGGAGGCCATACTGGGCCTGCGCCACTCCGAGTCACCGGGCGTGGGCATGATCGCTGTCCTCAGGGAGTACCTGCAGAGGTTCAGCGGAAGGTCCGGCATCAAGGTCGAGCTTCAGGTCGATGAGAACGTGGTGCCGCAGCTTGCCCCAGAAGTGGAGGTGCAGCTAATTCGGGTCATCCAGGAAGCGCTTACCAACGTTCGCAAGCACGCGAACGCGGACACGGCATGGGTGCGCGTGTGCAGGCAGGATGACGACTTCAGTGTCTGCATAGAGGACAACGGTAATGGATTCGAGCTGGCTCTCATCCAGGGAAGCGCTACCCGTCGCTTTGGCGTGCGGATCATGAGGGAGCGGATAGAGAAGGTCGGCGGCCGATTCGGTATCGAGTCCAGCCCTGGGCGCGGGACAAGGGTACAGATCTGCCTCCCCCTTAGAGAGCGAGCGGAACGATGACTCCGGTGAGGGTTCTGCTGGTCGACGACCAACTCCTGTTCAGGAAGGGTCTGCGCGCCCTCTTGGAAGAGCAGGAGGACATGGTGGTGGTGGGCGAGGCAGCTGACGGGCTTCAGGCCCTGGAGCTCACGCGAGCTGCGCAGCCGGACGTTGTGCTTATGGACATCCATATGCCGGTCTGCGACGGCGTCGAGGCCACCCGCAGGATCAAGCTCGAGCGCCCGCAGACCAAGGTCGTTGCGCTGACGGTCTCCGATGAAGATGAAGATCTATTCGAGGCGATAAAGAGCGGCGTGGAAGGGTACCTGCTCAAAGACCTGCGGCCGGAGGAGCTGTACGATCTCCTGCGCGGCGTGTTGAGGGGGGAAACGCCCATCTCCCCTGCGGTGGCCGGCAAGCTGCTAGGCGAGTTCCGCCGCAGGCCCCCGCATCCGCCCTCCCAGACGGTTGGATGGGACCTTACCCCGCGCGAACTGGAAGTACTGCAACTCGTGGCTGAGGGGTTGAGCAATGCCGAGATCGCCTCCCGCTTGTACATTGTCGAGGGCACCGTCAAGAATCACCTCCACAAGATCCTGGAAAAGCTCCACTTGGAGAACCGTGTGAAAGCTGCCGCCTACGCCATTCGAGAAGGGCTGGTCGAACCGCGCAGCAAGGAGGGACAGATCTCTTAGTCCGTAGCTGGCATATATCCCCAGCCACAGACAGACCCATTCACACGCCCTCCAAGGTTCCGTCCTTCTGCGGGGACTTCTGTCTCCGAAATCTACCGGACGGTTCATGCGATCTCTACTGCCGGAAGCTACTATTTCCATGAGGCGATGGGCACACGGGAAATGCGCAGGCGACGCGTGGCCGTTCTATACACCCACGCCCTGTTTGGGCAAGGGGTCGCCCGCCTGCTGCAGATGGATGAGCGACTCAAAGTGACCTGCCTCAGGGCTGACCTCGCCGGTACGACGGAGGAGTTGAAGCGACTACGGCCTCATGCCATTGTGATCGAAAGGTCCGATGAGGTCCCGCTCCTGGGCGGAATCGGGCGCGACCTAGCGCCAGCCCTTCTCATCGAGGTGCACTCCAAGGACAACCTCATGGACATTTACCGCGGTCGGCAGATGGTGGCCGCCAGCCCGGAGGCACTTGTGGAGGCTATCCACCACGGCCACAGCCTGAGGAGGCCAGCAGGTGGGTTCTTGCGCGAAGGCTAGGCGAACCCCGCCTGGCGTCGATTGAGACCTGCCTGTACAGACTCTGCAGACTGCTTACGGGGAACATACGATCCCGGCGAGCCTGTTTGATGTGAGGTGACGGAACGAATAGCCGAACGCCAAAGTGCTACATAATTCTTCTAGACACTGCAAGAGGGGAAACATTGTACCCTATCTATCCCAGAGACGGTGAGGGAAACATCAAGATTCGCCCAATCGGCTACGTACGCTCCCGTGTACGGCACGAGCAGACAGGCGGGTTCACACACGTTGACAGCGAGCTGGTCTTGGACCCGGAATTCGAGCTGCTGCTGCAACGGGATCGACGAATTCTCCCACCTAGTGGTCGTCTACTGGTTGAGCGAGATCAAGTCCTACTCTCCGCAGCGCCGTCCCCAGGGACGGGAAGACGCGCCCGCGGTGGGTATGGTCGCTTGCCGTTGACCAGACCGCCCCAACCCGGTCGGGTTGAGCACAGTGCGGCTGGTCTCCAGACAGGGCGCGACGCTCACGGTGAGTGGTCTGGACGCCATCGACGGCAGCCCGGTCCTGGATATCAAGCCCTGGTATCCTCCCTACGACCATCCGGACGAAGAAGTGCGCGTCCCCGCGTACGTGTACCGGCTGTCGTACTAGCAGCCTTCCGAGCCGCCGATAGTGGGAGGCTGAGGCCGCGGCGTGGGTGTGGGATGGGAATGCCGACGGTGCCTGCTAGACCGGCGCCTCTCTTGGCGTGCCAGCCGCTCGCTACGAGGTTTCCTTTAGCAGGTCCACCACCAGCCGGTAAGCTACGCCGGCCGCCGGCAGACAGACCGTTAGGGGCGTGTCAGAGCTCCAGAACTGCTTGCGCCCCTCCTCCGTGCTCAGGTCCGCCCCTGTCAACTTGCGGCAGGTGATGTCCTCCATTTCGGCCTCAAAGCGGCGACGAAACTCCTGCACCATGCCCCATGTGCGGAACCGGTCTTCCGACGGGTCGTCTCGCCCGTGCTTGAGGCCGATGGCCATTACGGCGCCGACCACGGCCCCGCAGACGGCCCCCGTGCCGCCCATCCCGCCGCCGAAGCCGCTGGCGATCCGGGGAATGATCTCGCTCTCTATTTCGAACTCCTGGCACACGGCCAGTAGAACCGCTTCGGTTCAATCGTAGCCCTTTGCTAGGAATAGTGCGGCCTGATTTGGCTCCATCGCTCCTCGTCTCCTCTTACGGTGGTCGGCTCTCGCACACAATGCCTTCGGGCGGACGGCTTGAGCTGCCACTATGTACCCCGTCAGCAAAGGGCGCTCGCTGTCCGCTCGGCTGCTTGGCGTACCTCAGCCCTGACGCCGAAGCGACTGCGCCACAGCAAGTGATACCGTTTGTGGCGCAGGTCAAGGAGAGCCGCCCTCATGTTTGGTATGGATGTCACAATGTTGACAAGGTGCGCGGTTAGACGTACTGTATGCAGATCATAGACTCCGTCTAGCATCCGTACGCGGCAGGCGTTACAGGCAAGGCGGAAGCGGCCTACGCGTTTGGGGAGGTGGAATCATGGCGCGATACCTAGTAGTTGCGCACCAAACGGCATCCAGCCCGGAACTCATCGACAGGGTTAGGGGGCTGGCCCGTACTGATCCATCCGCAGAATTCGTATTACTGGTGCCCGCGACGGCGACACAGCACCTGCTGGGGTGGATGGAGGGAGGGGCCGCGGAGGTGGCCAGCCGAATGGCAGAGAGCGCCATGGGTCGTTTTGAAGAGACAGGAGCAACCGTTATCCGCTCAGCGGTGGTGGACGCCTCACCCCTTATCGCGATCGAGGGAGAATTGGCGGAGCATTCGGGCGAGTACGACGGCATTGTAATCTGCACGCTGCCAACGGGAGTTTCCCGATGGCTGCGGCTGGACCTTCCGCATCGAGCGGAGCGCAAGTTCTCTTTGCCTGTAATCCATGTCGTGGCACAGTTGACAGGGGCTGCTGGGGTTTCGTCGGAGGTTAGCTTCGACACGATGCTGGTGGCGCTCAACGTGTGCCCGTCAGAGCCCATCTTGGAGGCAGTCACCTTTCTGGCGAAGCAGCTAAGCAGTCACGTCAGCCTGGTTCACGTCCTAGACGAGGCGGAGGACGAAACCGAGGCGGAGCGTTACCTTGACCGTGTGGCGAGCGACCTCCGTGAAGAAGAGATTGTGGCGAATACAGTGCTTCTGGAAGGCGAGCCGGCGAAATCGATCGTCGACTTCGCTTGTCGTGGGAACTACGGTCTGGTGGCTATGGCCACGTGCGGAGCCGGGGGTGGCGCCAGAGCTGCCCTAGGCGACGTGACAACCGACGTTTTACGCGGGTGGCATCGCCCGCTTCTCCTGGCAAGGCCGCGGTTCGGCGATCCCGGGGCAACACCCAGTCACATGTCGCGGATTGTTGTCCCCTTGGATGGCTCGGCCGCTGCCGAGGAGGCGCTTCCTCACGCCGAGGAGCTTGCCAGGCGGCTGGCGCTTCCGGTCACGTTGGTTGAGGCAATCTCCGCATTGGGCCAGCCCATGGCCGGTGTTCCGGCGGCTGTGGCCCCGGGCATGCTGTCAAGGTCGGTCTGTGGCGAGTCACTCCGTGATCACCCGTTGGAGGTGGAGGCCCGCCTCGATTCTTCGACGACAGGATATCTGTCAGACGTACGCCAACGGCTGACAGAGAAGGGGATCGATGCCACGTGGCAAGCGCCGTGGAGCGCAGCTTTGCACGCCATCCTTGACCAGATAAGGGAGGGCGACGGCGCTCTCGTCGTAATGAGTACGCGTGGAAGCTCCGGACGACACGGAGCTTCACTGGGGAGGGTTGCACGTGCTGTGATACGAGCCGCCCCGACACCGGTCCTCACAGTGCCCTGGAGCGGCGGATCGCTAGCGGGCGGAGAGTGAACTCCTCAGGCGGTATACGGAGATGTCACGGGCACGGTGGAAGGCGGGGCTGCAATCTACGCTTGCAGCCTAGGGTGTGGAGATACTGTTTGCAGCGTCGTCAGGGAGCTGGCCAAGGGCAAGGACTTCCTGTTCAGTGACCGGGGCGAGGTGGCCCTGAAGGGCTTCGACGAGCCGGTGCGGCTGCACGAGGTGAAGTGGCAGGGGGAAGGCTAAGAACCCCACATGCAGCCCGCTCCCGCACGTATTGGTGGGAGTAGTCGGGACGGATCAAGCGATGGCAGGGACCAGTCTGACTCTTCGTGACGCCAGACCTGACGACTACGCTGATATTGCGAGGCTTACTGTCGAAGCGTACCGTGAGTTCTCCGATGTCCTGAAGCCCGAAGATTGGATGACTATGCAGGCGAACCTCAGCAAGGTAGAAGAGCGGGCCAAGGAAGCAACATTCATAGTGGCGGAGCAGGATGGGCAGGTTGTCGGGGCTGTGGCCTATTCCTCAACGAGGACTCGCAAGGACGACCGATTTCGCCCAGATTCGGCGACGATTCAGGTGCTGGCCGTCCCTCCTTCCCATCGCCGCAGGGGCATCGGCAAGCTACTCTCACGGGAGTGCATCAGACGTGCGCGACAAGACGGGGCACCACGAGTCGGCTTGTACACGAGCGAGGTGATGGCCGATGCAAGGATGCTGTACGAAAGTCTGGGCTTCACCCCGGAACGAGATTTTGAGTTGTACGGGCTGAGATACTGGGTGTACGTGCTGAAGTTGGGCGGCTGTACGAGGTGACGTGGCGGGAAGGCTAGTCACGCAGCCTCAGCTACACAGACAACACCCTTGGTGCGACAGAGCCGTGCGACATGAGCACTTAGTTGCTGGAGGCCCCGAATCCCATCGGGGTCGCCAGTAGTCAACTCGTGATCGCTGGGCATAAGCCTCAGCGATCTTGTTATTCCCGCCCGAAGACGGCACGAAAGGCAACCAACTGGAGGGGACCACCCAGGGCCGCCAGCCTATCGGCGTCGCCAATCGCCGGACAACGGACCGAAAGGCAGGAAAGTTGCTGACCATCTACGCTTGACGACGTGAGCCAGGGTATGGTAACTTCGACGGGCTAACTATTTGGTGGTTAAACTATTCTCCGGGGCGGTCGGCATGAACCATGTGAGCAAATACGCTGAGAATGTCAGCGCTCTCATCCCACAGATCGCCAAGAACATACGCATCTCCAACTTCATCGACAACGTTCGCCCTGGTCTCACCCTGTCGCAGGTGGCAACCCTGCGTCTCCTGGAAGAGGCTGGCAGCGGCATCCTGTCGATGGGCCAGATCGCACGCGAACTGGGGGTATCGCTACCGACCACCAGCAGCCTGGTGGATCGGCTTCAGCGAGAGGGAATGGTCGCTCGCGCCGTCGACGATCGTGACCGCCGCGTAGTGCTGGTACACCTCACCAGGAAAGGGAGAACGGTCTATCAGCGCATGGAGCGCCTCCTCACCGATCTGCTGACGCGCCTGCTGGCCGATCTGACAGAGGCCGAACAGGAATCACTGGCTCACGCGGTGCAGCGTGTCTTCGAATTGTCCCTGGCCATTCGGGAGCAGGATCGCCAGCTGGCCGAGGAGCTTGTCGAAAGTGCGTCGTGACGGGACCTCAAAGGCCTAGCCAATGGCTCATGTGCAACAAAGGCCTCGGGAAACAGAAGGGGGGATGAGCACATCTCGTGTATCCCGGGGCAGCCGAGACCTGAAGGAGCTTTGGGATGCCCTTACCGAGGCAGGGCCTTGCCCCGCCACCGGTCTTGTCAGACCCAGGCACGCCTTTAGTCGTTCCAAAGGAGGCCGAGGTGAATAGGGAAGAGACCTACGACGTCGTCATCATCGGCGGCGGCCACAACGGCACGACCGCCGCAGCGTATCTCGCCAAGTGCGGCTTGAGCGTCTGTGTGCTAGAGGAGAGGCCGGAGGTAGGAGGGGGCCAAGAGAACGTCGAGCCGATGGCCGGGGTGCGCATCGACCCCCACGCCACATACCTCTACGCGGCTGCCTCGCCCGGCTTCGAGCAATTGGAGCTGCACAAGTACGGCTTCCGCATGACCTGGAACCCCAGAATTGGGGAGATGCGCGATCCGGAAAGACGGCGGCGAATGGGCGGGGTGACGTCTGATGGAGTGGTGCCCCTCACGGACAACGACATGTCGGGCTGGGATAGGCTCCTCGGCCTGAACGCCCCGCAGCCCTACCTTAAGGACTTTCTGCGCGCTGCCTACTGGTGCCCTCCTCACCCCCCGGAGACGCAGGAAGGCCCTGAGGACGTGCCCTGGGTACAGGTGCTGAAAGAGAAGGCCCCCGAAATATGGAGCGATAGCCTGCTGGAGATGACCTACTTCGACCTCCTAGACGAGTTCGTCGAGACGGAGTCGTACAAGGTCCTGCAGGCCACCATTGCCTGGTATTCCGGGGCTGCCCCCCATTGGCAAGGGATGGCCCTCCCCTCCTTCGCCGGGGCAGCATCATTCATGCTGGGGGGAGTGAGCGTGCCCCGCGGCGGCATGCACGCCTACGCTCACTCCATCGCCCGTTGCGCCATCGCCCACGGTGCGCGCATCCGCACCTGCTGCCCGGTGGAGGAGATCATCATACGCAACGGTCGGGCAGTCGGTGTGCGTCTCCGGGACGACGCAGCCTGGGGCGAGAAGACCATCTGGGCAGACAAGGCGGTGCTCAGCGGAGTCGATGTCAAGAAGACCTTCCTCGAACTGGTGGGCGCCAGCCACACCGAGCCCTCCCTCCGCCAGCGGATCAAAGACATCAGCTACAAGGGCGGCAGCATCTATTGCGCTCACATCCTCCTGGCGGAAGCTCCTCGCTACGGGGCCAAGTGGGAGGTGATGGGCGATGAGCCTCCCGTGAGGATCGTGTACCCGTGTGACTCCCGAGAGATCCTGCTCGACCACATCGCCGACGTAGATTCCCGCAAAGTCACGCCCAGCCTAGACCCCGATAAGATGCTGTGGCTGTCCACCGGGGCCAAGCTCGACGAGCCCACCCAGCTAGACCTTCCGGGGCGGTTTCTGGAGTCGCCGTTCTACTTCATGGTTCCGGCACCGGAGTACCATGCGGACGGACCCGAAGCGGTCAACAAGATGAAGCCAGAGATCGACGCCGCCATCATCCGGTCCTGGGGCCAAGTCGCCCCCAACGTCCCCGACAATATCGTCGCCTACTGGTCCAACAGCCCCCATGACTCAGAATTCCGCAACGCCGGCATGATCGGCGGCAACTGGTATGCCACCCGCCACTCCAGCGATGACTGGTGGAACCAGCGGCCCTT
>CAYFYG010000225.1:0-1683 GCA_964347225.1 uncultured Dehalococcoidia bacterium
GCCTGGGTGAGACGTCGGCCCACTCCCCTTGGAGCGGAGGTGTCAACCGAACCATCGCAAGACCTCGACCTGTACGAAAAGCGGGTGGATGACGAGTTGAGTCTCCTGGGATAGGGAACGCTGATGATCTATCTGGTGATCCTCGTGGTAATGCTGGTGGCCTTCACGGCGGTTGGCTGGCCTCTGCTCACTAGCTCGGGCGGCGCCCGTCGGGAATCGAGGGCGGTCTTCCCTTGGGATGACCTGATCAGTCAGCGGGATGCCGCGTACCGGGGAATCAAGGAGCTCGATTTCGAATACGAGTTAGGAAACCTCTCAGAGTCAGACTATCGGCACCTGCGCCAGCGCTACCGCACTGAGGCTGCCGCTACCCTCCGCAGTCTGGACGCCGCCACAGCCAGCCGAGGTGACGCGCCGGCGGCCGATCCTGCAGCATCGACAGGAACCGTCGCCGCCGATTCGATCCAGGCCGGGCTATCCTGTCCGTCCTGCGGGAGGTCGACGGAATCCCGCGATCACTACTGCTGGGGCTGCGGCGAAGAGCTGGGCCGCCAGTGCGCCAGTTGCGGAGGCCTCGTTCAGGCGCGACAACAGTACTGCGGTAGGTGCGGTGCTCGTCTGGAGGCGGGAGCATGAGGGTGCTGGCGGACACCATTCCGGTGGCGCTGCATTGGCATTCGCAGCCCGCCCGACCTGCGGAGGAGTAGCCATGGCTGAAGCGGCAAGCGTCGCGCAAGCGGCGGAACCCGGTGCGCAGACCATCTCCAGGGTTTGGGACGTCCAGGTGATGGGCCTGTGGAAGACCTTCGGCTCTCTTGCGGCGCTGCGGGGCGTGAGCCTGAACGTGGGGCGCGGCGAGCGGCTGGCGATCGTGGGTCCGAACGGCTCGGGGAAGTCGACGCTGGTGAAGGTGATCGCCACCTTGCTGCGGCCGTCGGCGGGGACGGTGCGGTTGGCTGGTCTGGACGCTCAGAGCCAGGCTATGGAGGTTCGGCGGCTGGTGGGCGTGGTCTGCCATCAGACGTTTGTCTACGAGGAACTGACGGCGTTGGAGAACCTGGAGTTCTACGGGCGACTGTACGGGCTGTCCCATGCCAGCGATCGAGCGCGACAACATTTGCGCCTGGTGGGACTGGAGGGGCAGGCGGATGTCGTGGGGCGTGACCTGTCACGGGGGATGCAGCAACGGTTAGCCCTGGCCCGCGCCCTCATTCACGAGCCGTCCATCCTTCTTCTGGACGAGCCGGACACCGGCTTGGATCAGCGCTGGACGGCCTTTCTGGTTGAGCTGCTGGCCGGAGCGGCGCAAGAGGGGCGCACCGTGCTCGTGACCACGCACGATCTGGAGCGCACCCTGGATATGGCCGACCGATTGGCCGTGCTGAATCGGGGCAGGGTTGTGTTCGACGCCAAGCGAGATGAGTTGGATGTGGGAAGCCTCAAGGAAGCCTACCTTCGCCATACCGGCGCCACGGGTTGAGGGCGGGTTCGTGGCCTTCGTGGCACAGGCCTTGACCGTGGCGGCCAAGGACGTGCGGTCGGAGCTGCGCAGCCGCGACGCGATCAGCGGCAGCCTGGTGTTTGCCCTCCTGGTGCTGGTGATCTTCAACTTCGCCTTCGACCTGGAGGGGGAGATGTCGGAGGTGGCGGGGCCGGGGGTTCTGTGGGTGGCCATCGCCCTGG
>CAYFYG010000226.1:0-2359 GCA_964347225.1 uncultured Dehalococcoidia bacterium
CCCGAGAACGCATCGCAGTACTCGTACGAGGGGGAGTGGGTGGACGGTGATGTGGTGCGGGAGGAGATCCGGGTGCGCGGGCGCAAAAAAGCGGTCGTGGAGGAGGTGCTGGTCACGCGGCACGGGCCGGTGATCAGCCCGTGCATCAAGGGCGAGACGCGAACTCTGTCGCTGCGGAGCGCGGTCCTGGAGCCGGCGCACCAGATACAAGGGATAACGATGCTGATGGGGGCTCGCGACTGGGAGGAGTTCCGGGATGCGCTACGCCTGTGGCCAGCGCCCTCGCAGAACTTCGTGTACGCGGACGTGGACGGAAACATCGGCTACCAACTGGGGGGGCTGGTGCCGGTGCGAGGGAAGGGCCACGGCGTCTTGCCCGTGCCCGGCTGGAGCAGCGAGTACGAGTGGACAGGGTGGATACCGTTCGACGAACTGCCCTCGCTACTCAATCCGCCCACGAACTGGGTGGCGACAGCCAACAACAAGATCGTGGACGACGACTATCCCCACTTCCTGAGCGCCAACTGGGCCGACAGCCCCCGCCAAGAGCGTATCGTGGAGATGCTCGAGGAGAAGGAGAAGCTGTCCATCGACGACTTCCGGCGCATGCAGAGCGACCTGCTGTCGCTGCCGGCGCGGGAGCTGGTACCACGGCTGCTGGAGCTGGAGGGGGAGGACGAGTGGTCAAGGCGGGCGCTGACGTTCGTGCGGGCGTGGGACCAGACAGTGGCGGCGGACAGCGTGGGGGCGTGCGTATTCGAGGTGTTCTTCACGCACCTGGTGCGCAAGGCACTGGAGGAGAAGCTGGGGTCGTGGGCCGAGTTCTACCTGGGGCGCGGGATGCACCCTCTGCGGCCCAACGGCAGCTTCTTCCAGGTGTCGCCTTCGTGGCTCTTGGGGAAGATGAGGCAGAAGAAGAAGTGGTTCGCGGGGAAGGGCTGGAAGGAGGCGATGCAGGAGGCGCTGGCCTCGGCAGTAGGGGAGCTGCGACAGCTCCTGGGCGATGACGTGTCGCGGTGGCAGTGGGGACGGCTACACCGACAATCGTTCAGCCATCCGCTGGGACAGGTGCGCGCGCTGTCGCGGCTGTTCAACCGGGGACCGGTGCCAGTGGGGGGCGACCCGAACACGGTGTGGCAGACGGCGTACGCGCCGTACCATGACTACGAGCTGAGGGGCCCCACGTCGTGCTACCGGCAGATCATCGACATGGGCAACTTCGACAACAGCCTGGCGGTGATCCCCTCGGGACAGTCGGGGCATCCGGGGAGTCCTCACTACGGCGATCTGATCGGCCTGTGGCAGCGAGTGGAGCACCACCCCATGCCGTGGGAGCGGGCTTCCGTGGAGCAGTCCGCCAGAGGCGGACGGGGCCGACTGGTGCTGGCGCCGGCGGGGAGCGACGGCGCGGAGGGGGCGTAGCAGGGCGGTGGCCCAGGAGGCAGACTTCGAACCGGTAGAGATAGCCGAGTACGATCCGGCGTGGCCGGCCGAGTACGAGCGGGAGCGCGAGCTGATAGCCGAGGCCCTGGGCGACCTAGCGGCCGCCATCGAGCACGTAGGGAGCACGGCGGTGCCCGGCCTGGGGGCGAAGCCAATCATCGACATCATGGTTAGCGTTCGCAGTCTGGCGGAAGGCGAGACGTGCGTCGGGCTGCTGGAAGGTCTCGGCTACGAGCACAAGGGCGAGTTCGGCATCCCCGGCAGGCTGTACTTCCGCAGGCTCGTCGATGGCAATCGGAGCCATCAGGTCCACATGGTGGAGATCGGCAGCGAGTTCTGGGAGAGGCACCTGCTGTTCCGCGACTACCTGCGGGAGCACCCGGAGGAGGCCAGGGAGTACTACGAACTGAAGGTGCGGCTGGCAGGGGAATTCAGAGCCGACCGCGAAGGGTACACTGAGGCGAAGGCGGAGTTCATCCGGTCGGCGGAGGCGAAGGCGAGAGCGGCCAAAAGCGAGCGAGGTGAGCGATGACGAAAGCAGCGATCGTAGGATCGGGAATGGCGGGCCTAACGGCCGCGGCGTATCTGGCGCGAGAGGGGTGCGAGGTAGACGTATACGAACAGGCCGACCAGATCGGCGGCGTAGCGGCAACGCTGGAGAAGGAAGGGTTTTCGTGGAACCTCGGGCCTCTGATGACGGAGGGCGAGCCGCTTGTGAAGGTCCTCGACGAGCTGGGCTGCCTCGACCGAGTGGAGTTGGAGCACGGCGATCGAGCTCTCGTCTTTCCGGACTTCAGCCTGTTCCGGCCGCCGGAGTACGCCGGCCCGTACTGGCGGCGGGGGAGGCTAAAGGAGATCTTCCCGAGCGAGGCGCAGGGGCTGGACCGATATTACGAGTTCCACGACACATTGCTGG
>CAYFYG010000227.1:0-2456 GCA_964347225.1 uncultured Dehalococcoidia bacterium
GTGCTGGCCGCCGTCCACGACCTCACCCTGGCTGCCCAGTTCTGTCATCGCCTCGTGATGCTCCACCAGGGCCGCGTGGTGGCCGAGGGCAGCCCTGCGGAGGTGCTCACCTCCGAGCGCCTGCAGCAAGTCTACGGCGCCGCTGTCCATGTCCTGCCTCACCCGCTGACGGGGCGGCCGGTGCTGGCCCCAGACGGCGACGAGGCGTAGACTGGTCGCTGATATGGCGCGGAGGCCCGCCAAGTCCAGGCTCTACACCCGCACGGGTGACCGAGGGGAGACGGCGCTGTTCGGTGGCGACCGCGTTCCCAAGGATCACCCTCGCGTCGAGGCATACGGCAGCGTGGACGAACTCAACTCCGCTCTCGGCGTCGCTGCCTCCTTTGTCCGCCAGCGACGCGTTGTCGCCGCCCTCCAGTCCATCCAGAACGACTTGCTCCATCTCGGCTCGGACCTCGCCGCCCAGTCTGGCTCCGGCGCCGACAACCGCCGTACGTTCACCGATCCCGAGAACAGGATCGCCAACCTGGAGCGCCTCGTCGATGAATACGACGCCAAGCTGCCGCGCCTGCGCACGTTCATCCTCCCCTCCGGCTCCCAGGCGGGCGCCCTGCTCCACCTGGCGCGCAGCGTCTGCCGCCGCGCCGAGCGCGCCGTCGTCCGCCTCTCCCGCCGGGAGGACGTCAACCCCGACGCCATTGCCTATCTCAACCGCCTGTCCGACCTCCTGTTCGTCCTCGCCCGGTACGTGAACAAGGCCGCTCGCAAGCCGGAGACCACCTGGCGCAAAGGATAGAACCCTGAGCCAGTACAGCGTCAAGATATGTTACTAGCGCCGTTCGGACGAACGGCGCTTTCGGATCTCGTGTATAATACCCCTACGCGGACGACGTAACACCGTCCGCTCATAGAGGGGGTTGCGGCACGATGCCTTTCCTACGCCCTGCGATCATCGCCCTGCTGGCGCTGGCGGCGCTGCTGTTGCCTATGGTCGCTGCCGGCGCGACTACGGAGCAGGCCAAGCTCACCGCCAGCGACGGCGCGATATCCGACCTTTTCGGATACTCCGTATCGATCAGCGGGGACACCGCGGTGGTGGGGGCCGATGGCGACGATGATAACGGCACCGACTCAGGCTCGGCCTACGTCTTCGTGCGCAGCGGAACCACCTGGAGTCAGCAGGCCAAGCTTACCGCCAGCGACGGCGCGGAAGAGGACCTTTTCGGATGGTCCGTATCGATCAGCGGGGACACCGCCGTCGTGGGGGCTCACTATGACGACGACAATGGCCTCAACTCAGGCTCGGCCTACGTCTTCGTGCGCAGCGGAACGACCTGGACCGAGGAGGCAAAGCTTACCGCCAGCGACGGCGCGGAAGACGACTTCTTCGGACGCTCCGTGTCGGTCAGCGGGGACACCGCCGTGGTGGGGGCCTATGGCGACGATGATTACGGCAGCTACTCAGGCTCGGCCTACGTCTTCGTGCGCAGCGGAACGACCTGGAGCGAAGAGGCCAAGCTCACCGCCAGCGCCGGCGCGCAAGGCGACCTCTTCGGAACCTCCGTATCCATCTGCGGGGACACCGACGTGGTGGGGGCCGATGGCGACGATGATAACGGCTCAAACACAGGCTCGGCATACGTCTTCGTGCGCACCGGAACGACCTGGAGCCAGCAGGCCAAGCTCACCGCCAGCGATGGCGCGGAAGAAGGCTTCTTCGGAGAGTCCGTATCCGTCAGTGGGGACACTGCTGCGGTGGGGGCCTATCTCGACGAAAACTACGGCCATCGCACAGGCTCGGCCTACGTCTTCGTGCGAAGCGGAACGACCTGGAGTCAGCAGGCCAAGCTCACCGCCAACGACGGCGCGGAACGCGATTCCTTTGGATGGTCCGTATCGATCAGCGGGGACACCGCCGTCGTGGGGGCTATTCACGACGATGACCACGGCACCGACTCAGGCTCAGCCTCCGTCTTCGTGCGCAGCGGAACGACCTGGAGCGAGGAGGCGAAGCTCACCGCCAGCGACGCCGCAGCACACGACCTTTTCGGCATCTCCGTATCGATCAGCGGGGGCACCGCCGTCGTGGGGGCTCACTATGACGATGATAATGCCTTCAACTCGGGCTCGGCCTACGTGTATGCGCCTTCGCCCGTCGGCGGCGTAGTGGAGCTCCGCACCGACACGGATGCCCCAAGCGACCAGTCAGCGTCAAACGACCCATTTCTGGTCGGCTCGTTCGTCGCCCTCGCTTTGCTCGTTCTCGGCGCGGGCGGCCTGTACGCCGTGAAGCTGCGGCGGGGGTAGAGCCCCGACTAAGCTGTCTCCAGCGGACAACACCGCCACCCACGCGGGGGCGGGGTAATCTGCCAGCCATGGCGGACGCCCCTGAACTTGCGCTAAGCTAGCCCCCGTATGATCCCCATAGGCGACAGTACCCGCCGCCGCATCACCCC
>CAYFYG010000228.1:0-5183 GCA_964347225.1 uncultured Dehalococcoidia bacterium
TATCCGGACTTCCTGATGCAGAAGTGCACTCAATGCAAGCGTTGCACGGAGGAATGCCCCTTCGGTGCCCTCGACGAGGACGAGAAGGGCACACCCTTGCCGAATCTGAACCGCTGCCGGCGCTGCGGCGTCTGCATGGGTGCCTGCCCCGAGCGCCTGATCTCGTTCAAGAACTACAGCATCGATCAGCTCGCATCCGCGATCAAGTCGATCTCTGTCCCGGAAGAGGAGGAGGAGAAGCTTCGCGTTCTCGCTCTCGTTTGCGAGAATGACGCCTACCCGGCCCTGGACATGGCTGGCAGCCGACGCAGCATGATCGACCCCAGCATCCGCGTGCTCCCCATGCGCTGCCTGGGGTCCACAAACGTTGTGTTCATCGCCGATGCGATGTCGCGAGGGATCGACGGGGTGATCCTGCTCGGCTGCGTCTACGGGGACGACTACCAGTGCCACTTCATGAAGGGGAGCGAGCTGGCCAACCGGCGCATGGAGAACGTCCAGGAGACGCTCAGCCGGTTGCGGCTTGAACCGGAGCGGGTCAAGCAGATACAGGTGGCGATCGACGACTACGATAAGCTGCCGCAGATACTGAACGAGTTCGTCGAAGAGCTGCGGGTCATGGGGCCCAACCCGTACAAGGGGTTCTAGGGCTCGCGACCAAAGGAGCCGTCCGCCGGATCTCCGCCAGCACAGGACCGCTTCCGGGTCCCGGCACGTTCGCCGTCGACTTCCGGCAGCGACCCAACGCCCGCACCGACTTGTACGGCGTCGCGTTGACAGCCGACCGGCGCAGGCCCACAATCTCGGCAGCGAATCGCTTTCGCCTTTTGGCGCGCTTGGCTGAACTGGGAGTGAGGAATGGCCTCCCTGTGTCCGTGGCATAAACATCCTCCGGCTCTACGACGGCAACCGAAGAGGGACTGAATCGGAACAGGCAGGGGGTGGTTGATGGCGATCGGCAAGCCGCGTCGGGCTGACCGCGCGATGGCCGAAGGGGACAGCGAGGCCCTTTTGCAGCGGGCGCTCGTGGGCAGAATCGCCACCGTCGATGCTGAGGGTACGCCCTATATCGTACCGCTGAACTACGTGTTTGAGGGGCGGCCGCGGCGGATTCACCTGCACCTGGCCAGACAGCCGGGCCATCTAGCGTTGAATCTCAAGTTCTCACCCAAGGTCTGCTTCGAGGTCGACGAGCCCGGTTCGCTGATTGCGACCGGCGACACGTCCTGCGACACGAGCCAAGCATATGAGAGCGTTGTCTGCTTCGGGAGGGCTCATACGGTGACAGACGAGGGAGAGAGGACAAGACTAGCGAGGCTGTTCGTCTGCAAGTACGTAGACGGACACATGCCGGACAGGTCATACGAGCCCGATCTGCCGCTGCTGGGCATCGTCGAGTTCATCACGGTGGAGATCGAGGTCATGACCGGCAAGCGGCGCGCCCCGCCTTCTTGATCCCCTCTCATACACCATCCTGACCCACTGATCGCCGCTGGGCAGCCTACCCGAAGTCCGCGACCTGGCCTTCCGACCCCCTTAACCATCCAACAGGCGCCTCGTGCCCTTCACACGGGCAACCCGCGCAAGCTCCCAAGAGACTACAACCCCGCATCCCCAGCAGACCACCCACACCAAGAAGACGGAGACTCTCCTCCTACCAGTCCCTTCAGCACCGCCAACGGGTCACCACCGTGCGGGAATCACGACCCGGTCAGTCACCTTCCTACACGCACGCTCCGATGTTCCGGAACCCAAATACAATTGACGTCCCCGCATTTTCTGTGATAGCCTGCAGTTGTGACAACATTCACAATCAAAGCCTTCGGGCTCAGTGTGGCGTGCATCTGCGTCCAGGGGTATATATAATTGTGTCTTGCGCCCTTCAGACGACAGCGCTGGGGGGGGCGGCGGGCCGCGCGGCAGTACTGTGAGCGGGTGAAAGCCATGGGGCTCAGTCAATTGCGCGCGACATGGAGGCGGACTCCCTACAGCCGGGGAGGAGAGTTCGTGAAGTTCCTCCAGAGATTGAGGCGGCTCTTCAACATGACAAGCCTGCTTTTCCGTGTCTTGGCCCTGGTGAGCGTGGCACAGCTGGTCGTGTTCTCGGCCTTCGTGGTCCTCGCGGACGCGCTGTTCTACCGCGCGCTCCTTCTCGGGAGCGCGTTCTTTGTGATCGCCTGCGTGGTGAGCTGGATCATTGTCGTCCGCATGGTGCGGCCGGTCAAGGAGCTTACCGCGGCCTGCGTCCGCATCGCCGAAGGGGACCTGGAGGAGCGCGTCCGGCCGATGGGCGGCGGCGAGATCAGCGTCCTCGCCGGTGCCTTCGAAGCCATGCGAGGGCACCTGAAGGCTTCGCAGGAGGAGATCCGCCGCTGGGGCCAGGAACTGGAACAAAAAGTGTTGCAGCGGACGGCTGAGCTGCGGGAGGCCCGGGCCAAGCTGGAGCGCGCCCGCGACTATCGGATCACGCTGTTCAATACGATGGAAGACCAACTGGCCGTCATCGACAAGAACTACCGTGTCGTGGAGGCCAACCGGGCGTTGCTGCGCCAGCGTGGTGAAGAGGGGTCGCTCGTCGGGCAACCGTGTTATCGCGCTCTCCGCGGGGTTGACGAGATGTGCGAACTCTGGCACGGGGGATGCCCGGCCCGCGCCGTGTGGCGGAGCGGCCAGCCCGCCCGCGCCATGCAAGCTCACCACGATGCCTCCCATCGCACCACTTACCTCGACATCGAGGTGGCGCCGATCAAGGACGGCCGCGGAGAGGTCGTTCGAGTGCTGGAGGCTGTGCGCGACGTGAGCGAGAGCAAGCGGATGGAGGAGCAGGTCATTCGCATGAGCGAGGAGCTCTCCACCCTGGTCTCCCTCTCGTCCGCCATGGCGCGCTCGATGGACCTGCGAGCGATCTTGGGCCTTGCCCTGGACCTGGTACTGGACCTGTTGGATTCGCAGGCGGCCGGGATAGTGGTGGGCAGCGGGGACGAGAGGGAAGAGCCTATCACGGTGGTGCGCGGCCTCGACGCCGCGCAGTTCGAGACGATGGCATGGTCGGCCCGCCTGCCGGAGGACCGGCTGGATATCGGCAGGGCACGGTATGACGGCTCTGACCTTGTGCGCGTTCCCATTGCCACCGAAGACAAGGTGCTGGGTGAGATCTTCATCGCTTGCCCATCGGAGGCTTGCTTCGCCGATACGAGGCTCCAGTTGTTGGTCTCCATCGGCAGTCAGCTGGCAGTGGCGATCGAGAACGCCCGCCTGTACGAGGCCATTCGCCGCAAGGAAGAAGCCAGCAGCACCTTCCTCCGACGGTACATAGCAGCGCAGGAAGAGGAGCGGAAGCGGATCGCCCGAGAATTGCATGACGAACCGGCCCAGTTGTTGACTGGTTTGGCCCTCGCCATCGAGACGGCTTCGCAGGTGGCCATACCTCACGACGGCGAGCTGCGACGGGCGCTGGCGTCTGCCAACGCGCTGACCGAGCGGGTCTCGACGGAGGTGAGCCGGATCATCCGCGATCTCCGGCCGACCTTGCTCGACGATCTGGGGCTCCTGGAGGCCCTTGAGTTCTATGCCGATACGCGCCTGCGACCGTCGGGCATCCAGGTGGTGTGTGAGACGATAGGAACAAACGGACGACTCCCGCTCGAACTGGAGACGGCCCTCTTCCGCGTAGCCCAGGAGGCGATGTCCAACATCGCGCGGCATGCGCAGGCAGAGAACGTCAGCCTCACCCTAGAGTTCCAGGATGAATTCGTTGCCATTGATGTCGAGGACGATGGTCAGGGGTTCGATGTGGAGGCCACACTCGCTCGCGGGCAGGACGGTGCACCGTTTGGACTGATGGGCATGCGGGAGAGGGTGGACCTGCTGAGCGGGACGCTTGTGGTTGAATCGCGCCCGGGGGAGGGCACCAGCGTGCGAGTGAGGGTGCCGCTGCAGTCCTCTCTGACGGTCAAGGGGGTGAAAACGAATGCATAAGATAAGGGTGCTCCTCGTGGACGACCATGGAATCGTACGCGAGGGGTTGCACGCTATGCTGTCCCTCAATCAAGACATTGAGGTGGTGGGCGAGGCGGCTGACGGCCGAGAAGCGATCAAACAAGCGCGGTCTTGCGCACCGAACGTCATTGTGATGGACATAGCCATGCCGGGCATGGACGGGCTGCAGGCAACCAAGCGCCTGGCTCGCGACTTCCCGGAGGTACGGGTGCTGGTGCTCAGCCAGCATGATAACGAACGGTACATCTTGCCTGTCCTGCAGGCTGGGGCTTCGGGGTACGTGCTGAAGCGCTCCGTGGGCGCGGAACTGGTGGAGGCTATCCGCACGGTGCACAAGGGTGACTGCTGGCTGCCGCCGCGCGTAGCCCAGACGGTTCTCTCATATTGTCGACAAGGGCCTATTGCGATGCCTGACGATGGCAAGGGCGTGCTCACCGAACGCGAGCAAGAGGTGCTCAAGCTGGTGGTCGAGGGATATACGAGCCGGCAAATCGCCGATCTCCTATACCTGAGCAAGCGGACGGTGATGTGCCACAGGGCGAACATTGCCTCGAAGCTTGGGATCCACAACCGGATGGAACTCGTCCGGTACGCGATGCGCACCGGGGTTGTTGAGGCGGCGTAGGCCGCTACAGACGTGGCGGACGGAGGGTGCTGTGAAGGTTCCGAGGTTGGGGAAGCGTGTGGAGGTCCCTCCGACCTCATGGCACAGCGAAATCTCGATAGATAGTCTAACCTAGGCGGCGTAGATAGTCCTCTCAATGGCGCTAGTCACCCTCGCGGATTCCCCCCTGCCTCCGTTGCCCGGAAACTGATATGGTAGGTAGGTCTGTCGCTGCGGGCTTCCGTGGAAGTCACCGCAAGGGATGTCCGCGCGGCCTTGCGAGATGTTGGGTCGGCGCCCCGATCCAAGTCAGGAGACTGACGACAGGCCCGGCACTGGCGATGCAGGATGTACAGTTGGGCGCAGGATAGAGGCCCAAGTGGGGGCCACTATTCTGATGCTGAGTTGTGCTGTTGCTCGCCGTTCGGCGGCGGCTCGGGCATAAGCAATGGTCAAGACGGAGGAGGTCAAGACGGAGGAATGGGCTAATGGCATATATCGTTACCATCAACGTCGAGACGTGCGAGGGATGCGGCGACTGCGCTGAGAACTGCCCGGTCGACATCCTATCGCTGGACGC
>CAYFYG010000229.1:0-3331 GCA_964347225.1 uncultured Dehalococcoidia bacterium
GACCTTCGCCTCGGCGTTGTTGACCATGTAGGAGAGTTCATCCTTCTTGGCGCGGTAGTTGAGGGGGACGAAGACGGCGCCCAGCTTGGCGCAGGCGTAATAGGTCTCCACGTAGGGGATGGAGTTGAGGGCGAGGACCGCCACCTTGTCGCCTTTGCCAACGCCGAGCGACTGAAGGGCGTTGGCGAGTCGATTCACCCTCTCTTGGAGCTGGGTGAAGGTGCGGCTGTCGCCGTTGCAGGCCATGGCGACACGGTCCGGCACCACCGAGGCGGCGATCACCAGGAACTCAGATGTGTTCATCCTCTACCTCCGTTTTGGCTATCTGGTCACACGCCCGAGAAGCGCGGCTCACGGCCGGTGGCGGCCGCGGTGACACCTTCCTGGCCGTCGGCGCTGGCCAGGGCTTGGCGGGCTAGACGGCGCTCCAGGGCCAGCCCCTCCGCCAGCGGCAGGTCCAACCCATCGAGCACCGCTCGCTTGGCCGACCGTAGCGCCAGCGGCCCTCGCGACATGATCGTCCGCGCCAGCGACTCGGCCTCCTGGTACAGCCGCTGGCGGGGGACGACCCGCTGCACGAGGCCGCAGCGCAGCGCCGTCGCGGCGTCGATGGGGTCGCCGGTGAGGATCATGTGCATGGCGATCCCCGGCGGTATGTGGCGGGGCAGGGTCTGAGTGCCGCCGGCCGACGGGATGTATCCCAGGCTCACCTCGGGCAGCCCGAGGCGAGCGTCCTGGCTGGCGATGCGGATGTCGCAGCACATGGGGAGCTCGATGCCGGCGCCGAGGGCGAAGCCGTGGATGGCGGCGATGAGGGGCTTCTCCATAGAGAGCATGAAGCCCCACAGGTCGCGCTGGCGCCGCGCCCGCCGCGACTCCACGTAAGAGGGCGCCGTGCCGAACTCGCTGATGTCCGCGCCGGCCGAGAACGCCCGCTCGCCGGCCCCCTTGAAGATCGCGATTCGTACCTCCGGGTCGTCGGTGACGGTGTGGACTACGTCCCACAGCTCGTCGCGCATGCGCATGTTGATGGCGTTGAGCACATCCGGACGGTTGAGGGTTATCCAGGCGATGCCATCTCGTTTGTCGTAGAGTAGGGTCTCGAACAATGCTGTCCTCTGTCCCGCCCTCACCGCCAGTCCGGCTTCTGGACGGCGCTCTTCTCCTTGCTGCGGAGGGCGCGCTCCAGGTCGGCGTTGATCTTCTCGGTGAGCTCCCTCATGTCGTCGGAGCCGGCCTTCATCTGACCGCTGCGCCATCGCCTCACCGTTGCCCGGTCCCGGTCTGAGAGCCCGGCCTGCTCGGCGAGACGGTTGACGATGAGCGACAGCAGCTCGCGGCCCTCCTCGGGCTCCAGCTCCAGCCTCATCGGGCCGTCTCCTTGGTGGAGACGTAACGGCCGCGACGGCGGATCATGCGGGCGGTCTTCTCGTCCAGGTAGGTGCCCAGGGCCTCGTTGAATGCGGTCGCCAACTCGTCCATCTCCACGGTCCCCAGGGTGCGATCACTGCGCCAGCGCCTGATCTTCGCCTTGCCGTCCTGCGACACCCCGCTGTGATCGACGACGTACGAGGTAATGATCGACATGAGCGACCCGGCTTCATCCGTCTCTAGGACGACCTGCATTTGAGGCAAACACCTCCTTTTCTGCTATTGTCCCTTGAACTTCGGCGAGCGCTTCTCCAAGAAGGCGCTGACCCCCTCCGCCCTGTCTTCCGTGGTCTGGAGAATGATAGTGAGGTCCGTCTCGTAGCGGAGGGCCTGCTCCAGAGGCATCTCTGGGCCGCGGCGGACGGCTTCCTTGGCGTAGCGGACGGCGATGGGCCCGCGCTCCGCTATGCGACCGGCGACGGCTTCGGCCTCGGCCGCGAGCTTGTCGCGCGGGGCGACCGCGCTGACGAGGCCGATGCGCAGGGCCTCCTGGGCGTCCACGGGCTCGCCGGTG
Organism: uncultured Dehalococcoidia bacterium; assembly: GCA_964347225.1. GTDB lineage: Bacteria > Chloroflexota > Dehalococcoidia > SM23-28-2 > RBG-16-64-32 > DAOUMF01. The sequence continues at coordinate 1,946 of CAYFYG010000229.1, forward strand.
AGGATCATCTCCAGAGCCTTGGCGCGGCCTACGAGGCGGGCCAGGCGCTGGGTGCCGCCGCCCATGGGGACTAGGCCGAGCTTGGTCTCGGGCAGGCCCAGGCGGGCATTCTCGGCGGCTAGCCGGATGTCGCAGGCGAGGGCCAGTTCGCGGCCGGCGCTCAGGGCTTCGCCCTGAATGGCGCACACTACGGGCCTGGGCAGCTCAGCGATGGAGGCGAAGGGGTCCCCCTGGTGGGGCAGCCCCGAGGGGTCTTCTCCCGCCAGGACGGCGGCGTCCCAGCCGCAGCAGAAGTTGTCGCCCTGGGCGGCGAGAACCACGACGCGTATCTCAGCGTCGGCCTCGATGTCCTCGCAGGCTTGGGACAGCTGCGCAAGGAAGGCGCCGTCGATGGCATTCTCCGTCTCCGGCCGCCGCAGGGCCAGGAAGGCGATGGGGCCGCGCTTCTCCAAAGAGATGGTTCGCAGGGGCATAGAACGTTCCAGCGAGGCGCATTGTAGCAGAGGGGGCAGGAACAGGGAACCCGCTCCCCCATACCATGACGTTCGCTCCGAATTCGAGGTGAGAGTTGGGCCAGCTCCGGTCTTCCTTTCTTGTTCCATGTTCCCACCTTGTTGTATCATCCGGCCCGAACCGCGGCCCAGCAGCCGAAGGAGCGCCCTTGCCCGACCTCGCCCTCGACGACCTGCGCGTCATCGATGTCTCCCAGGGCATCGCCGGCCCTTACTGTGCCAAGTTCCTGGCCGACTGTGGGGCCGAGGTGATCAAGGTCGAGCCGCCGATGGGCGACTGCGCCCGCACCCTGGGCCCCTTCCCGGACGACATCCCTCATCACGACAGGGGGGGTCTGTTCATCCATCTCAACGGCAACAAGAAGAGCGTCACCTTGGACATCGAAACCCCGAGCGGCCGGGCGGTCCTGCGGAAGCTCCTGGCCAAGGCGGATGTCGTGGTCGAGAGCTCGCCGCCGGGCCAGCTCGCGTCGATGGGACTGGGACACGACGACCTCAAGAACGAGTTGCCGGACCTCATCTACTGCTCGATCACGCCGTTCGGGCAGACGGGGCCGTACAGCGACTTCCGGGGCAACTCCCTGACCTGCATGGCGCTCTCCGGGCTCATGTACGTCACCGGTGATCCCGACAAGGAGCCCTTGTCCACCGGCGGCGAGCCCGCCGAGTACTTCGCTGGCGTCACAGCCTGGGTTGCTGTCCTGGCCGCCGTCGAGCATCGTTCGTCGAATGGCGGCGGCCAGCACATCGACGTCTCCATGCTGGAGGCCCTGGGTGCCGCCGATGAGTACAACACTGCGCTCTACTCCTTCATGGGTGCCGTGCGCAAGCGCTTCTACTCCCGGCACCAGGCCCCCATCTATCCCATGGAAAT
>CAYFYG010000230.1:0-7576 GCA_964347225.1 uncultured Dehalococcoidia bacterium
GCACGTGCTTCCAAGCCATCATCTCCGACCCAGCCATCACACCGCACCTACACCGTCTGCCCCGGCGATACCCTGTCCGGTATCGCCGCCCGCTTCGGCATCGCCGACTGGCGGACGCTGTACGAGGCAAATAGGGGCGTGGTCGGGCGCGACCCGAACCTGATCCTGCCGGGGCAGGAGCTGACAATCCCCAGATGACGCTGGGTGACCCGGCGCTGGTCGGGGCACCCGCCCATCTCTCTGTTGACTCCCTTCGTCGCTCTCTCCTTTGGCTGGGTTGTACGAAGAACGGGGCCTATAATGGGCGTCGGCGTGTCTCACGATATCATTAGCATCACGCTTCTGCCGCTGGCGCCGTTCATCCCTGTACTCTCCGCGCGGCCTGAGCGGCTGCTCATGCTCAGGTAGAGGAGGCCTTACGGTAGGGTTCGGCTACGACGTCGCTGTGGTTGGAGCCGGGCCGGCAGGGTCCCGCTCCGCGCGGAACCTGGCGGCATCCGGCCTTCGGGTCGCCCTGCTCGAGGAGCACCGGCGCATCGGTGTGCCCTCCCACTGCTCGGGGCTAGTCAGCCCGCGGACGCTGCAAGAGGCGGACATCGGGGAGCCGATAGTGGCCAACCGCCTGACGGGCGCCTACGTCCACACCGCCAGCGGCGGGGACTTGGCCGTTGGCGGCGGCGACACCCGCGCGCTGACGATAGATCGAGTACGCCTGGACGAGCTGCTGTGCGAGCAAGCCCAGGCTGCGGGCGCCCACCTGCTGAGGGCCCGCATGGTGCACGCCCAGCGACAAGACGGCGGCGTCCGCCTCTACTGCCAGCGCGACGGCCGCGACCTCCAGCTCTTCGCTCGCCTAGTGGTGGGAGCCGACGGCGCCCACTCCCGGGTGGCCCGCAGCCTGGGGCTGCTCGGGCCCCGCGAGAGGGTCTGCTGCCTGGGCATGGAGGGCCGCCTGCCGCTGCCACGGGAGGACTTCGTCCACGTCTTCGTGGGACGAAAGCTCGCGCCAGGCTGGTTCGGCTGGATGATCCCCACCGGCGACGGCCGGGTGCGCGTCGGCATCGGCTGCGACCGCTCGGACAAGCCGATCCGCTGCTACCGGCGCCTAGTGGATGCCTTCCCGCACCTCCTCCGGGACGTTCAAGTGTGCCGCATGTACGGGGGCACCATTCCCCTAGACTTCGCGCCCCGCAGCTACGCCGACGACGTCCTCCTGGTGGGGGACGCCGCTGGCCAGGTGAAGCCCTTCTCCGGCGGCGGCATCTATACCGGTCTGGTGGCCGCCCGCCACGCTGCATCCACCGCCATCTCCGCCCTGGCCAGCGACGACACGAGCGCTGATAGCCTTCGCGGATACGAGCGCGCCTGGAAGGCAGAAATTGGGCGCGAGCTGGCCCGGAGCCTGCGTATCCGCCGCTTCGGCCTCGCACTCAGCGACGGCGACGTCGCCCGCCTGGTATCCTCCCTCGGACATGAGGGGCTCCAGCCACTCATCGCCCACCATGGTGACATAGACTACCCCTCGCGGGTGATCCTGCGCCTGGCGCGCAGCCTGCCAGCGCTCTGGCCGCTGCTGCGCTTATCGCTCCGCCGACCGCTCGCCTCGCTGCAACTGATACGGGCGTTCCTCCCCGGCGGCTAGACCACGTAGCGGGCGCGACGGCGCCAGGATTCGGCAGTTAGCCCACGACAGCATCGACAGGCCTTTCACGCCTGGTCAATGATGGCGTCAGTGCAAATGATGACCATGCTGCAGCTTTCGCGCAGCGCCGCGGTGGCGTGCTATAATCCCGCCTGACAATGGCTCCATCGCAAAGGGCCACAGCAGCAGACGAGCCCGCTGCCCTTGCCTACGCCGGTCTGCAAGTCCGCATCGTCGCCTTCGTCCTTGACATCATGGTTCTCATCTCGTTCGGGATGCTGTTCGGAGCAGGCACTGGCGCTTACCTGGTGGTGGACAGCCACCTCAACGACGGCAACCTGTCTGACCGCGCTCCTTATGTGGCCGTTGCGGTGCTCCTGGCGTATGTCCTGGCCTTCCTGCCCCTGTACTACATCATCTCTTGGAGCTGGTGGGGGCAGACCATCGGCAAGATGGCCGTGCACATTAAGATCCTATCGCGAGCCGGCGGGCGGGTCTCCCTCGGGCGCTCCGCCCTGCGCCTCCTGGGCTACGCGGCCTCGGTGACGCCGCTATTTCTGGGCGTCGTCATCGCGCTGTTCGATCACGAGCGGCGCACCCTCCACGACCGCCTCGCCGACACGGTGGTGGTAGAGCTGCCATGAGCGTCCCGCCCGCCGACCGTCGCCCGCGCCCGGCGGTCACGCCGCTGATCCGGGCCGCCTCTCAATGGCTGGTGGGTGCCCTGCTGGCGGTCACGCTGGCGCTGCTGTTTCTGGCCATCAATGCCATCCAGCTCAGCTCCGAGGGAGCGGGACAGCGTCTCCTGGGCCGCAGCGTCGCTGTCAGCACGAACATCGACGCCGTCCTGCCGGACCTACAGGCGACGTTGCGGGAAGAGGCGCAGGAGCGAGAGTCGGACCCCATACGCGTATCGGACTTCCCGATACCTGTGGATCTCTCCCGCGACGAAGCACTCTCCCTCGAGGGAACGGCATTTCGAGAGCGCATCCTTGAGGAGGCAGCGGCGCGGCTCTACCGGGATGGCATGTCAGCTTGGGAGGAAGACGAACCCAAGGGGGAACAGGACATCGAGCTCATCTCCATCACGGGGGCCCTTCGCCGAGGCCTGGGTCTGATTTCGGCCGAGAACCACGACCGCTTCGTGGTGGCGGCAGCCGTGTTCGGCTTCCTCTCGGCAGTGCTGGGTGTAGCCCTGCTTGCATCTGGCCGTTCCTGGGGACGACTCATAGCCCTCAGCACGGTGACCATAGCTGCAGCGCTGCCCTCCCTGGCGACGGCGGTGGCCGTCCGCTTCGGCTTCCGGACAGCCCAGGAGGAGGCGGACCCATTCGTCTCCGGCCTGCTGGACCTGGGCGTGGAGGCGATGTGGGTTCCCATACGCAACTATCTGGCGTTGACCGTGCTGGGCTTCACGGCGCTGTTCCTCGCCCTGGTTTTCATCTGGGTCATCTCCCGGCAGCCAGCCAGCACGGGTGACAGCCCTACGGCGTGAACCCGCAGTCGACGCTGGCAGGATCCCCCCAGGAACGAGCCGAGCCTAGAGGCGACCGAGCATCTTGAGCGTCGTCACGTCCTTTGCCGGCGCTAGTACTCGGGGAACTTGATACCCTCGAACCAGATGGTCAGCGCGGTGGCGAAATCAGGCGGCCCAAAGTTAGCCTGGCCGTCCACGATGACGTCGAGGAGGGCAGGCTTGCCCGAATCCACCGCTCGCTTCAGGGCCGGGGTGACCTCCTTGGGGTCCTCCACTCGCTCCCCGTGCCAGCCGGCGGCTTCCGCCATCCTGTCGTAGCGGACGTCGGCGAAGTCCACCCCGATGTAGCGCTTAGCGAAGGCGCCGTCCTGGGCGGCCTTGATCATGCCGAAGGCCCGATCGTTGTTCACGATGATGACCACGTTCGTACCCAGACGGGCGGCGGTCTCCAGTTCCTGGACGTTCATCATGAAGAAGCCGTCGCCGCATATGGCGTACACCGGCCGGTCGGGGCAGACGAGCTTGGCGGCGATGGCCTTGGCAAGGCCCCCACCACCCATGCCAGAATCGGCGGCCCAGAGGCAAGAGCCCGGCTCGTAAACGCGGGTTAGGTAGTTGGTCCAGATGCTGGTGTTGCCCCCATCGGTGACGAAGAGGGCATCTCGGGGAAAGAAGTCGCAGGCGTCCTTGACGACGCGCAAGGGGTGCATGGGCACGGCGTCGGAGCCGGCGAGGTTCTCGAAGTTCTGCAACCAGGCGGTCTGGGCGGCCCGATATTGCGGCAGTTGAGGGTCTTCCTCCCGCGGCTCGATCTTCGTCTCCAGCGCCGTGCGGATGTCGCGCACTACAGCCCTGGCGTCGCCAAGGATGGCCAGATCGACCTGCCGGTTCTCGGCCAGACTCTCCGGGGCGGTATCGACCTGGATGATCTTCTGCTCCTCCGGCTTGCCCCACATCGGTGGCTTGCCCCAGAAATCGAAGGCGCCGAGACGGGAGCCGATGACGAGCACGAGATCGGCCTGGGCGCGGGCGGCGATGGACCCGAACCCCAGAGGTATGAGGTACAAAGGATGGTCTTCCGGGATAGTGCCGCGGGCGGTGATGCCGGTGGTCAGAGGGCACCCCAAAGACTCGGCAAGGGAGGTGATCTCGGTTGAGGCGCCCGAGCGCAGCGCTCCCCCGCCGGCGTGAATGACCGGGCTCCTGGCCCGAGCCAGCATCTCGGCCGCCTGCTCGATCAATCGTGGGTCGCCGCTGGGAGGCACCGCTGGGCGATAGCGAGTGGGCGGCAGGATGTTGACCTCGTCTTCTTCACCCTCCTCGAAGAGGACATCCACCGGCAGATCGAGATGGACAGGCCCTGGTCGGCCAGTGATCGCCTCGCGAAACGCCTCCTGAACCATCTCGGGGATTCGCTTCCAGTGCGAGACGACCGCGTTCCACTTGGTGATCGCCTTGAACAGGCCCAGGTGGTCACATCCCTGGGTGGAGCCGTGGTCGGGGTAGGATTTCCAGGTCTGATTCTGAGCGGTCAGTACCAGCACGGGTATGCTGTTGACGTAGGCCTCGTAGACACCGGGCACCAGGTCGACTGCGCCGGGACCCACCGTGCCCACACAGACGCCTACCTTTCCCGACAACCGCGAGTAGGTATCGGCCATGTGGGCCGCCGCCTGCTCGTGGCGGGTCATGATGAACTCAATCCCTTCCTCTCGCCCGAATCGATGGATGGCATCGAGCAGGGTCGTTAGTTGTCCCCCAGGGATGCCAAACACGAAGCGTACGTCCTCCTGGAGAAGGCACTTGACGAGAACATCGGCTCCCAGCATCTTGCTCACGGTATCCTCCTATCTGCCCGTCAAATAGTCCACAACGAAGGTGGGGGTTGTCAACCAGCGGCGGGCACCGTCCTGTCATCTCAACGACGGCACAACGGCTGGCCCGCCGGTGCGAGTGATGATGCGACCGCCTATGAGCTAGAATGGGGCCAATGACCGAGGCAGCAGGGAGAAAGCCGACAGAGGGCAAGACGCCGAAGAACGCCATCGTGGTTCTGCTGGACAGCCTAAACCGCCATATGGTGGGTGCCTACGGCGGCAAGGAGTTCCAAACCCCGAACCTCGACCGCTTCGCGGCCCGCTCGCTGCGCTTCCAGAAGCACTATGCCGGGTCGCTGCCCTGCATACCTGCCAGGCACGACATACTGTGCGGGGCGCTGGATTTCCTATGGAAACCGTGGGGTTCAATCGAGGTCTGGGAGGACTCAATCGCTCGGCATCTGCGTGACGCCCGCGTGGCTGCGATGCTCATCTCAGACCATCCGCACCTATTCGCGAGTGGAGGTGAGAATTACCACACCGACTTCAGCGCGTGGCAATACGAGCGCGGACACGAGGCTGATCGATGGAGGACGCGGCCAGACGCGAGCTGGATAGGCGCGCCGAGCTTCGGAAGGCGCCACATCCCGTACGACAACTCGCGCGGGTACTTCCGCGGAGAGGCCGACTTCCCCGGCCCGCGGACGATGGCCGCAGCCGCGCGCTGGCTGGACGAGAACGCCGGCTATCACGATCGGTTCTTCCTCTTCGTCGATGAGTTCGACCCCCATGAGCCGTTCGATACGCCCGACCCGTATACGTCCATGTACGATGATTCGTGGGAAGGGCCACATCTGATCTGGCCCCCATACGTCGACGGGGCCATTCGTCACGTCGTGCTCACACAAAGGCAGGCACATCAGATACGGGCCTGCTACGGGGCCAAGCTCACGATGATTGACGCCTGGTTCGGACGTGTGATCGAAGCGATCGACCGTAACAAGCTATGGGACGACACGGCCGTCATCGTCTGTACGGACCACGGGCACTATCTAGGGGAGAAGGACATCTGGGGGAAGCCCGCGGTCCCGGTGTATGAGACGCTGGGCCACATCCCGCTGATGATCGCCTGGCCGGGCGTCGAAGCGGGAACGGTCTCCGCGCTGACGACGGCGGCGGACATCTTCGCCACACTGGCGGACATGTTCGGCGTGCAGCCGCGCCACCGCACACACGGGCGATCCCTGCTGCCGCTGATCCGGGGCGAGGCTGGCTCAGTGCGGGAGTACGCCCTGTCCGGCGTGTGGGGCCGCGAGGTGCACCTGGTGGATGATCGGTGGAAGTACGCGCGGGCGCCGGCCGGGGAGAACGAGCCGCTTTCCATGTGGTCCAACCGCTGGTCGACGATGCCGATACCATGGGTGCCGAAGCTGCGCCTCCCACCCCTGGACGACCGCGCCGTCCTGGACCACATGCCGGGCTCAAGCATGCCGGTGATCCGGCAGCCGTTCAGGAAGGGCGACGCCCTCCCCTACTGGGCGGTGGGGGAGTTCAGCGGCAACCACCTGTACGACCTCCACGACGACCCGGCCGAGGAGCGCAACCTGGCGGGCTCGCGGGCGGAATGCGAGATGGTGGACAAGCTGCGGGAGGCGCTGAAGGAGATCGAGGCACCAAGCGATCAGTTCGTGCGACTGGGCCTGGAGTAGGTCGCCGCTCCCGCTGTCAACCGACCTGCCGAAACACGTAGGACTGGGATAGTGCCGGGTCCCCGCAACAGGCCTTGTGCTTGTGTCCGCTCCCGCACGGGCAAGGGTCGTTCCGGCCGGGGCGAGGTCGCTTCTGCACCTCGATCCGCTGGAGCTGCCGTCGGTGGCGGAGGCGGCTGAGGAGGCGGTCACGGAGCGATCGCAGGCGGGCATCGGCGTGGTTCAGGAACCGCTTGTAGCTCTGGCAGAAGTAGTCGGGGGCCTGGCGCCCGTCTTCGAGTGTGACGCGGTTCCTCGGGCAGCCTCCGTTGCAGAGCGCCTTCCACTCGCAGGTCTGGCACTCGGCGGGAAGGGGGTGCTTCTGGCCGACGAACCTGATCCAGTCATCGCTCTCCACCATGGCGCGCAGCGAGTCCGAGAAGACGTTGCCGAGCTTCCAGTGCGCATGGACGTAGAAGTCGCAGGGGTACACGTCCCCGTTGTACTCGACCACGAGGGCGCCGCCGCAGGAGTCTCCGTGCACGCAGAGCTCGCTCGGCACACCAAGACACGACTGGAGGAAGCTGTCGAAGGTGCGAATGGAGATCGTGGGGCGACCGTCCTCGTACCACTCATCGAAGAGCTGCACCAGAAACTCGCCGTATTCCTCGGGGCTGATCAGGTAGGCCGCCGGCTTCTCGGGGTCCGTGGACTGGAAGTCCATCGCCGGTATGAACTGAACGTGGGTGAAGCCCTCGCTGCGGAAGAAGCGCATCAGGTCGCGTGTGCGGCGGACGTTGTGGGGCCCGACGACGCACAGGCAATTGAAGTCGACACCGTGGCGGCGGAGCACGTCGACTCCGGCCATGACGCGGCGGAATGAGCCGTGGCCACCGCGATCCCTTCGGACGATGTCGTGCACGGGAGCTGGTCCGTCGACGCTGATACCGAC
>CAYFYG010000231.1:0-4090 GCA_964347225.1 uncultured Dehalococcoidia bacterium
CGAAGATGGGCAGCGCCAGCCCCGCCGACAGGTCACCCTCCCGCCAGATCAGCACCTCGGCCCCCGTCACCAGGACGTTGAGCAGGGCCAGCGGCAGCAGGAACTTCCAGGCGAAGGCCATCAACTGGTCGATGCGCAACCGCGGTAGGGTGCCGCGGCTCCAGATGAAGAGGGAGAAGACGAGATACAGCTTCCCTAGGAACAGGAGCCAGCCGGGGACCCACTCTTCCAGGCCCCAGGCCGTCCAGCCGCCCAGGTACAGGGTCACGATGATGGCGCAGACGGCGAACGCCGCGATGTACTCGGCGGCGTAGAAGAATCCGAACTTGATCCCCGAGTATTCCGTGTGGTAACCGGCCACGATCTCCGATTCCGCCTCCGAGATGTCCATGGGCGAGCGGCCGATCTCCACCGCGGAGGCGATAACGAATGAGATAAAGGCCAGGGGCTGCAGGAACAGCACCCACGTGTTGAAGTCGCTCTGCCAGTCCACCACGGCGCCCATCCGCATGCTTCCCGCGAAGACTACGACTCCCAGGAGAGCCAGCACCTGGATCAACTCGTAGCTGATGAGCATCGCCACTGTGCGCATGGCGCCGATGAGGGCGAACTTGCTGTTCGATGCCCAGCCGGCCACGAACACGGCCACCGTGTTGACGGAGGCCACCGCGATGACGAACAGCACCCCCACGTTGAGATCGGTCAGGAACATGCCACTCCCAAAGGGGATCACCGCCATCACCGCTAGGGCGGGCAGGAAGATCAGGACGGGACCCAGCCAAAACAGCGTCCTGTCAACGTTGCGGCTGGTGATCGCCTCTTTCAGGAAGAGCTTGATCGTGTCGGCGATAGGCTGCAGCAGCCCCTGCGGCCCCACCCTGTTCGGCCCGATCCTGGCCTGCATCCGCCCGATGACGCGTCGCTCTATCCAGATGAAAGCCAGCTGGCTGAGGATCACCCAGAGGAAGATCGCGACCACGCCGATGAGTCCCGACACAACGTAGGGGACCCAGTCGGGCGCCCCCTGATCGCGGATCCAATCCAAAAAGGCCCCCACGGCGTTGCCCAAGTCCCTGAGGTCGTACCACTCCGCCAGAACGGGCATCACCGGTCCACCTCACCCAGGACGATATCGACGCTGCCCAGGATCACCACCGCATCGGCCACCGTCATCCCCACCATCATCTCCTTGAGCGGCGTCAGGTTGATGTACGAGGGCGAGCGGATGTGGAAGCGGTATGGCGCGGGCCCTCCGTCGCTGACGACGTAGAACCCCAGCTCCCCGCGTGGAGACTCGATGCGGCCGTACGCCTCTCCCGGCGGGGGTCGCAGCGCCAGCGGCGCCGAGGGCGCGCCTCCAGGCTGGACGGTGGCCGTCGAGATCTGCGCGTGCACGGGGCCGGATGGGATCATGTGCAGCGCCTGCTCCAGGATGCGGATGCTCTGCCGCATCTCGGCCAGCCGCACCAGAAAACGGTCGTAGGCGTCCCCGTTGGTGCCCACGCAGATGTCGAACTCCACCTTATCGTACGCGGCGTAGGGGTCCGCCTTGCGGATGTCCCAGGCCACGCCGCTCCCCCGCAGCATCGGCCCGCTGACCGAGGAAGCGATTGCCAGCTCGGCAGGCAGGACGCCGACCCCTCGCGAACGGGTGACTATGATCTCGTTCTCGATGAGCAGGCTCTCGTACTCGTCCATGCGCTTGGGCAGTTCTTCGATGAGCTTGCGGGCTGTGGGCATGAACTCGGGTGGGATGTCCCTGGACAGACCGCCGATGCGCATGTAATTAGTGGTGAGGCGGGCGCCGCAGGCCATCTCGAACAGGTCCAGCACCTTCTCCCGGTCGCGCAGCGTGTGCATGATCGGTGTCTGCCAGGCGCCGCAGTCGTTCGCGAAGAAGCCCACCGCCATGGAGTGACTGACGAACCGCTGCAGCTCCGACATGATGACGCGGAGCCACTGCGCCCGCGCCGGCGCCTCGATGCCACACAGCTTCTCCGCCGCCAGCACGTACGCGAGATTGCCCGTCATGGCGGAAATGTAGTCCGTGCGGTCCGTGAAGGGGATGTTTTGGGTGAAGCTGCGCTCCTCGGCCAGCTTCTCCATGCTGCGGTGCAGGTAGCCCACGACCATATCGATGTCGGTGATGCGTTCGCCGTCCAGGGTGAGGCGCATCCGGAACACGCCGTGCGTGCTCGGGTGCTGCGGCCCGAAGTTGACGACGTAGGGCTCCGTCTTCATGGTCATGGCTAGCCCCTGCCCTCCAGCTTTCCGCCCGGTTCGCCGGGGAAGCGCTCCAGGCCGGCCATCTGGCCGCCGGGCAGGTTTAGCCAGTCTTTGCGCAGGGGGTGGCCAGGGAAGCCTTCCCACAGGAAGACGCGTCGCAGGTCGGGATGACCTTGGAACCGAATCCCCATGAGGTCGAACGTCTCACGCTCCTGTAGTTGAGCGCCGCGCCAGACGGGGACCACGGAAGGCACCTTCGGTTTCTCGTGGTCGTGGCAGCGGATCTTGAGGGTGGCGGCCTGGTTTCGGCTAATGGACTGCAGGCGGTACACCACCTCGAAATGGTCCAGGCGGTCGACGCCGGTGAGCGAACTGAGATACGCCAAGTCCAGCTCTGGGTCGTCTCGGAGGAAGGTGCAGACCTCCACCAATCTGTCCGCCTTGACCTCCGCCCACTGGGGCCCGGCCTCCAGGACGGCATCGGGGAACTTCTGCTGGATGCGCTCGCCCAGGTCGAGTCCGGAGAGGATGCGGCTCATGCGGCGGCACCCCCGCAGCCCAAACGCTGCGGCACCAGGCCGCGGATCATCGCTCCGCATTCCCTGCCCACCGGTAGGCAGGCTGCAGGGTGCGGTCTCACGTCACGTCCATTCCAGGGCGTTCTTGCGCCAGGCGTAGGCCAGCCCGATGAGGAGGATCACCAGGAACGTCAGCACTTCAACAAAGCCGGCGACTGCCACCCTCTCGAAGGAGACCGCCCAGGGGTAGAGGAACACTGCCTCGACATCGAAGATGACGAACAAGAGGGCGAAGTAGTAGTAGCGGAAGTTGAACTGGACCCAGGCGGTGCCCTCCGTCTCCACGCCGCATTCGAAGGTGTCCTCCTTGATGGGGTCGGGGGCTTGGGGTCGTACCTTGAGCAGCCCCAGCGCCCAGGAGGTGGCGATCCCGCCTATCGGGAAGATGAGTGCCAGGAGAAGGAGAAAACCTACGTGTCCCCAGTCGGAAAGCATATGGCGCGAAGATTGTGAATTTTATCGCTTATCGGCTCGCGGCCGAGTATAGCACACGCCTATTGGTGGAACAACACAGGCAGAGCTCTCCCCCACCGCCGCGCTGGCCTTGGGGGTGGGGTAGGTGCACGCCCGCCGATCTGCTATTCTTAGGGGCAGCTATGGTTGCACCCGAGCGCCGCGCAGCCATCTGCCGAGCGTGTCGCCAGGAGTTCGCTCGCCTGCAGCAGGTGCTTCCCTTGCGCGAACCCGTTAAGCTGGCGTGGACGAGGTGGGGTACATCCGGTCGCTGCAATTTCGAGACTCGACGCATCCTGCTCAACTCGAGGCTGACTTTCTTGGCGGAAGACGGGGTCGATATCTTGCGCCACGAGTATGTCCACTTCCTGGCATATGATCGTTGGGGCACGCATGAGCACGACCAGAGATGGGGGGCTCTGGCACGAAAAGCGGGCGTACCGGAAGACGAGATTAAATGGCTCTACCGTTTCAGGCGAGCGAGACCTACGCCATCGGAGGAGCGGTCTCTGCAGGAGATACTGCGCTTGGGGCGGGCCCATGAGCGTTTGTCACGTCTTCGCGACGCCCTTGAGGACAACAACTGACACAACGTCGTGCCACCGTCGCGTCCCGTGCTGCACTCCCCGGAGGCCGGAGCAAGCCGATGTCACAGCCCTCAGGCTGCGGTAGACTGTATCCCACATGCTCATCGACCTCCACACTCACACCCGCCCTCTCTCCCACGATAGCCTTCTCTCACCCGACGAGCTCGTCGACGCCGCCAAGGCGGCAGGCCTGGACGCCGTCTGCCTCACCGAGCACGACTTCACGTGGGACCCCGAGAAGGTGCG
>CAYFYG010000232.1:0-2429 GCA_964347225.1 uncultured Dehalococcoidia bacterium
AGGGCCACGAAGACCCTGGCCAGCCGGGTGACCTCCTCGAAGGCCAGGATCTCCTTTCGCGGCAAGAACTGGAAGTGGCGGCCGAAGGCCTGCTTGGGCATGCAGTAGGTACAGCGGAAGTTGCAGCGATCAGTTACCGAGATGCGGAGGTCGCGGAGGGGCCGGTCCAGCGTGTCGACGAGGGGCTGGCTAGGGACCCGCAGCTCAGCTGGCCGGGGGGACACGCTCGTCGGCTGAGTCGGCTTTTCCTCGTCGCTCATAGAGCATCTCTTTGAGCAGGGGACGAGCCCGCATTGCGGCGCGGCCGCGATGGCTGATTACGTCCTTCACGCGGGACGGCAGCTCGGCCATCGTGCGCGCATGTTGCGGCAGGTAGAAGATGGGGTCGTAGCCGAATCCCTGCTCTCCTCTAGGCTCAAGGGCGATCAGGCCCTGCACCTCGCCCTGACACAGCTTCACCACCTCCGTGCCCGGCTCGGCAACCCCGATGACGCAGCGGAAGCGCGCCCACCGCTTCGCGGACGGGAGGTCCGCCATCTCGGCGAGGATGCGGGCGAACCTCTCCTCATAGGCGGCGTCCTCCCCGAGGAAGCGGGCGGAACGCGCCCCCGGACCGCCGTGCAGGGCGTCGATCTCAAGGCCGGAGTCGTCGGCGAGGGCGACGAGGCCGCTGGCCCGGGCGCCGTTGAGCGCTTTTATCTTAGCATTCTCCTCATAGGTCTCGCCAGGTTCGTCATCCGGCAGCGTCAGGCGGAGCTGCGCTGGCGTAACGAACTCCCAGCCGCAACCCTCGAGGAGGCGCTCGAATTCGGCGACCTTGCCGGGGTTATTGGTGGCGATGAGGAGTTGGGGCATCACACACTACGATACGACACGGCGCGGCCAGCCGAAAGCGACAGCCGCAACAGCGGCGTGGCGGAGGCCTTCGGGGCTCCGCTGCTATCTGCAGAACTCTACGCCTGAGGAGTCGGCTTCGCCGTGGTCTCTAGGATCCCGGCGTGGCTGCCGCCTCCACGTCGATGGGCTCCCAGCGGGACTGGAGCTTGCCGGCGATCTTCGGCATCGTGGTGTACTCCATCTCCTCGAGCGGGAGCCGGTGCGGCTGGAACGGCCCGTGGGCGCGCAGGTAGTCGCCCACCATGTTGGCCTTGTCGCGCACGTGGTCGAAGCCGGGGTCGTCGAACATGTCCTGGGGGCCGACGAGCTTGCCGTCGGCGAGCTGGAAGCCGAGGCAGACGAGGCGGGGCGGCCCGTCGAAGCGGCTGGGGTGGGCATCCTTTAGCCCCACCGGCATGAGGGGGCCGTGGTGGGAGCCCCGCATCCAGCCCTCGACGATGAACGGGTTGGTGAACGGCTCCAAGACCTCGCCCACGGCGGGGAAGGACCCCTGGGAGCGGACGACCATGGCCGGGTCGTCCTTGCCCACGTAGCGCCCGGCGATGAGGGAGAGCTTGTCGGTGCTGGACACAGCGCCCACCTCGCCAGTGTCGCGGGAGTATACCTTCTTCACGGCGTAGCGGTCGTGCGCGCCCAGGAATATGAGCATGTCGTATATCTCTTCCGGCGCGTTGAGGGTGATCTTGACGTGCTCGCGCACGTCCTGTATCTCGAATGCGAACCCCTCGTTCAGTCCCTCACCGATGATCAGACCGGGAGTGTTGAAGGGGTCGGCGAACATCTTGTACAGGGGCAGGTTGAAGGCACCGGCGGAGGTCTTGTCGCCCATGAATACGAGGATGGGCTCCGAAGGCCGCTCCTCGATCTCCATCTCCGCAGAGCCGGGGCCGGCGCCGCGGATGTTGCCGGAGAAGGCGTCCGCTATGAGGTCCTGGCCGGCGCCGTACAGCTTGAGCTTCCGGGCCACTTCGGTGCCCTTCTGGAAGGTGTCCCAGGCCAGCTTGTGGATCTCCTCGTTGTTCTCGCCCCGCTCGTGGGTCATGATGAGGAACATGTCGTCGCCGCAGTAGCTGACGTGATGATCGACGAGGAGACCGCTCTGCTTCGCGCGCTCCATCTCCTCGCGGCCGAGATCGAGGATGTCAGGATGGGAAGATGAGTGGCCGACGTAGCCGCCGATGTCAGCCTTGATGACGCTCACAGTAACCACGCAAATACCTCCGTTGAACTGGGATGCCCGTTAGAACCAGGAATCAAGAGCCGTCTTCCGAGGCCACAGTCTATTAGTGATACGATGGCAACACTATAGACGGATCATTCGCGCCAATGTTACGTGCGCGGCCCCAAGGGTGTCAAGGCGATGGCCCCCTCCCCAGCCACATGCCGGAACGGGGAGCATCCTTAACGAAACAAAAGGAGAGGCCGAGTCTCGTTACCTGTTCCCCAGCCCCTGTTCCCTCACGAGGGCCTCCAGCACCGTCTTCGCTAGGCGGCGAGCGGTGCGGCCGTAGGAGCCGTGCTGAGGGCTTTCC
>CAYFYG010000233.1:0-1660 GCA_964347225.1 uncultured Dehalococcoidia bacterium
CTGACCACCCTCATCCTCAACATCATCAACGCTGACCTCATCGAGAAAGAGAGCATCGGCATGGTCCTGCCGGTGGGCCTCTTCTACGGAGGGCTGGCCCAGTTCTTGGCCGGCATGTGGGAGATGAAGAAGAACAACACCTTCGGCTTCACCGCCTTCTCCTCCTTCGGCGCCTTCTGGATGGCGCTGGCCATCATGATCATCCTGGAAAACACGGACGTGGTAGAGCCTGTGCCCAAGGAGGGCTTGAGCGTCTTCCTCGGCGCCTGGGGTCTGTTTACCGCCTACATGACTATCGGCACGTTGAGGATCTCGCGCGCTCTCCAGGTGGTCTTTGCCACTCTGACCATCCTCTTCTTCCTGCTGGCCGCCGGCGAGCACAACGAGACGGTCATGAAGATCGCTGGTTGGGAAGGCATCCTCTGCGCCGCCTCAGCGCTCTATGCCTCGGCAGCGCAGGTGATCAACGAGAGTTGGGGCCGCTATGTGGCACCTCTGGGCCTGGTACGAGCCTAGGGTGTCGGAACGCGGCCGCGCGAATCCTGCGCCTGAGGTTGCGGGAGCGAGGCTTGACGTGGGGAGCGGCCACTGAAACCTTGTCCATAAAGCGGCCGAGCTTCGTCACCAGGCTGTACGTCTTGGGCAGCCCGAACTCGCCCTAGGGTCGGCGCCACAATCCCATCTGCTCCGTGTCCGTCAAGCGACCGACGCCAGCGGACATGACCAGCAGATCGCGACGATTACCCTCTCGGTCGCGCACGTAGCCGCGAAGTATCCCGTCCACCCTGAAGCCCAGCCGCTCTAACCTAGCCCGTGTCCTCTTCTGCTCTGTGGTCATGCGGGCTATCATCTGCTCGATGCCCGCGTCCCTGGCAATGGCGAACACGTCAGAAGCCAGCTGGAAGCCGAGACCCAGGCCGCGGTAGTCAGACCTCACAAGCACTCTGATTTCGCCCATGTGGCGGCCCCAGAACGTCTCGTGGAGCAATAGGCTGGCGTAGGCGAGCAGTTCGCCATCCTTTTCCGCCACGACTGTCACGGTGCGCCCCCGCTCGATTTCCAGAACCCACTCGTCCACCACTTGGGGGTCCGTGATGTCCCTACGCAGGAACAGAAGGTCGTCGGGCGGCAGAGCACGGGCGAAATCTACGACGCGATCCCGATCCGACTTCCCCATCAGTCGCAAGGTGACGGTGCGGTTCTCGCCTACCGTCATCTCCCGCGGATACGACCCAAGGATGGGCGTACCGGCCTCACTCATTTGAGTCTCCTCCTTTCCCGACATTCCCCACCTGGCGATGGCCAATTAACCTGCCCCCACATACCGTATCACACACTATCTCAGTCTGCCCTCGGCTGGAGAGCGAGCAGACAAGAGGGCTGGCGCGCCCCTTCGTACGAATAGAAAAGAGCGCGCATCCGGGCCGTTTCCCCTCCATTCTCACGAGGCCTTCACATCCAGGACGGCCGATTTCACGCCAGATACACACCGAGCCTCTAGCGTGAATGGCATGAAGCACAGAGTGCGATTGGCCCGGCAGATCGCCAACCACATGCGGTCTGAAAGGACGCACCGCTTCAGGATGCGGCCTGGGCGGCACCCGAGCAGTCGCTGCAGGCCTGACCCTGCGACGCGCGGCGTCGCGCTAGAGGCCACTGG
>CAYFYG010000234.1:0-1871 GCA_964347225.1 uncultured Dehalococcoidia bacterium
CCCCCGCGCCCACTACGAGACAACGGCCGTGGAGATCCTGCGCGACCTTCCCCAGGTGCACGCGTTCGTGGCAGGCCTGGGAACGGGCGGCACCCTAACTGGGGCTGGCCGCCGGCTCAAGGAGCACAACCCGGATATCAAGGTGGTGGCGGCAGTTCCCTGCCCGGGCGACCCGGTGCAGGGGCTGCGCAGCCTGGAGGAAGGGTTCCTGCCATCCGTCCTGGACGAATCCGTGCTGGACGGGCGCATCCTTGCGCGCTCCGGCCCCGCCTTTGCCGCCACCAAGAAGCTAATGGAGAGCGAAGGGATCTTCGCCGGCATATCCTCCGGCGCCGTCATGCTCACCGCCCAGCAGGTGGCGGAGCAGATGGAGCGGGGGAACATCGTGGTCCTGCTGGCCGACGGCGGCTGGAAGTACCTCTCCACCCACCTGTGGACGAAGGCCCACGAGGAACTGATCCTGGAGGAGATAGAGGGCAAGGTCTGGTGGTGACAGCCGTCGGATGTCAGAACGGGGACTGGAGGTTCAGTTGCGGCGTCTAATCCGCGACTGCCGGCGTCAACACGCCAATTCCTACTAGCAGGATGCTCACGCTCCCCAAGAAGTTCATCGACGAGATGATCGAGCACGCCCGGGAGGAGGCGCCCAACGAGTGCTGCGGCATCATCGCCGGGCAGGACGGGCGGGCCGTGAAGCTGTTTCGAGGTAGGAACTCGGAGGCCAGCCCCTACCGCTACAACGTGGACCCCGAAGACCTGTTCCGCATACACCGGGAGTGCGACGGCAACGGCTGGAGCTTCCTGGCGATATACCACTCGCACACAGCCAGCGAAGCTTATCCCTCCCCCACCGACGTTCGCCTGGCCTTCTGGCCGGAGGCCTACTACGTGCTGGTCTCCCTCCAGGATCCGCAGAGCCCGGTGACACGGGCCTTCCGCATCGTGGACGGCGCGGTCGACGAAGAGGAGTTGGCCACAGCCTAGGGTCCGCTCTCAGCGTTCGCCCGGACTAGGCGATAAGGCCGAATACAAAGACACCCGTAGCGAAGTTGTCATTGGGCAATTCGCCAACCAGGGGGAGAATCATCCCCCAGACAGCAAAGCCAAGTAGCACGGCGACCACGACGCGCAGAGGTTCGACGGCCGGATAAGCTGCCCGCAATCCGAAGACCGTGTAGAAGAACATAGCCGCTATCGACAGGATCCCGAATCCGAAACCGATCTCCGGTATGAACACCAGCAATCCAAGGGCAAAGGGCAAGTAGCCGAGGGCAGCAATCCTGACCAACGCGTCTGGTGTGATCGCCTCGCGGTAGACCTGCGTGAGGACAACATAGGTGACAGCGACCCCGGCCACGAAGAGCAGGACGGTGAAGATACTGCCCAACACAAACGTGTCGACGAACCAGCCATCGGGCGTGAAGTCCAGAACTGTTTCGCCGAACAGCCAGGCACCCAGTGCGGCCAGCACGACGGCCGCTGCGGCCAGACCCACAACGACAGGCGTAAACGCGGTGTCGTCCCGAGCCTCCTCGAAGGCCGCCTGATCCAGGGAGAGGGCCCGTCTGATCCGGTCGATGATCTGTTGCGTAGGCATGGCATTCCTCCTCGCTATTTCGCCTGAAAGTTAGTGGGTTAGGGGACTTTTGTCAAGCCGCCTACGCACATAATCAGCTAATATCATCTCCGCGCTGTCTATTCACATGTGCCCGGCCACTGCTACAGTATCACCAGTCGCAGCATCGCTTGGAGGAGTCATGGAGGAGGACCCGCGCGAGACCATCCGCCGCCTGGCCGCGATCGCCCGTGTTCCGCTGTCCGAGGAACGCATCGCTGCGCTGGCGACCACTCTGCCCTTCGTCCAGGCCCAG
>CAYFYG010000235.1:0-8832 GCA_964347225.1 uncultured Dehalococcoidia bacterium
GAGCGAGGCGCGCAGACGACTCGGGAAACCCAACTTCCACGCAAACTCCTCGAAGTCCTTGGCGTTCCTCACCTCCAGGGTGCTGAAGCGATGCACGTGCCATCCTTGATCCCGTAGGATGCGGTCAATTCGGAGTGTGCGAGTATAGCTTCTCTCGGTAGCGCGGTCGGTGGAGCTGTCGACCTCTACGATGTGGCGTTCCCCCTTCAGGACGAATGTGAAGTCGACTCTCCCGACATTCCCCTCGAAGAAATTCAGGTCTGGATGATCAGAGGGGAGGTCTGCTGTACGCGCGAAGTTTAGAACCGTCTGTGGCAGCAGAGCGGGGACGGTGAGCGTTCCCACCAAATGTCGCCACAGGGACTGAGTCCATCTTTCGCTGCCCACATCGGTCGATGACCCCTCTGAGGAAGGGTCAGCCATCGCCGTCCGGAGGGCTTTGAACGCGCGTCTTTGGGCCTGCTGAAATGCAAAGTCGAAGTACAGTTCATAGAAGCGGCGCTCCCACCGCGTCTCGGTCATGCCAGCTAGCTCCGCCAAGATGAGGCACTGGCCAGGCTGCCTCTGCGTCAGTGAGCGCACCCCATTGGGGAACGGCACCTCCCGCGTCCAGCCGCCGGGCCATGGCTTCACGAACAGATGACAGGGGCTGCTGCGCTCCTTGCGACAGCGATCGCACACTGTCGAGAAGCGGCCCTCTTCCAGGAGACGGCCGGATCCATGGGGAAGCGGACCACCAAGTGCTCCTACGAGTTGGCCCAGTTCGAAGTCGCTCGGTCTGAACTCACGCTCCGGGTCTGCCTCCAGCAGCAGGTTGTAGTTCGTCTCGCTGTAGGTTCCCTGGCGTTTCACCACCAACCGGGGCGCGGGCCTTTCCTTGGGGTCAAGCCATCCCCACATCAGCCAGAAGCGATTGGGCATCGGCGCTCACTCCACCGTCGGGGCTGGCCGGGAATCGGCAGATGTTGAGAGGAGGCTCCCGATCCCAAGCGCAGCACCAACTCGGTGCTCAGTCACTGGTCAGGATCGTCCACCAGTCGCGCGTCAGCAACCGCTCGCGCCTGTTGGCAGCCTTCCTCGGTCCCGGAAGACCGGAGATGCGACGCACGGTCATCAAGCCGCCGGGGAACAGGCGCGAGAACCGCTTCTTCGTCAAGCCCAGCGCATTGCAGGTGTACCTGAGCGAAGGCGCGTTGCCGGTGGCTTCATGGTAAGTCCGCATGAAGTCGATCACGCGCCAGTGGTCGCTCCCCAGTTCACGAGGCCAGTCCCTGAGCCCTTGACGGCGGGCCATGAACAGGGCAGCCCCCGGGGTCCACTGAGAGGGGTCTGTCATGAAGCCTCTCACATCGACCTCGACCGGCGTTTCGCGCACCGTCTCCGCGGCCTCCGTCGCCGCTCCCACCTTGGTACCTTGGACGGTCGTAGGCCTAGCCATTTTCCCACCTCCTTCGGCCTTCTCCGGCCCACTACCTCTCTTCCGACCCACTCATCCGCTCCAGGCGCTAGTGACCACCCCGACGGGGGAATACGAACCCGATTGTGAGCCCGATGATGATGGCGATGGCCAGTGACATGGCCGCATAGACCATGGCGTTGTCCTCTGCCATCGACCCGAGCGCGTCCACGACCCCTGTCTTCTGGACGATGAACGTAGTGGACGCGGCCCCGACCTCCTGGCTGTCCCTCACGTAGTAGGCCTCCACGCGGTACTCGCCAAGAGGCGCATCCGAGGGCAGGCTTACCGATGTCTCCCAGTGGCCCTCATTGTCGGGCCGGATGATCCCACCGCTCGGTATCGCGGTATCGCACTCCGCGGCTCCGGCCTCGTGATAGCACCGCCACGGTGTGTACCGGCCGTCCCTAATGTACTTGTCGCGTAGGGCGGTCACGAACTCCGTCTGCTTCTCCTCAGAAAGCGGGCTCCCGTCGTCCGGGTCCACCGCCTTCGCCCGGTCCAGGATGTCGCTGCACTCGGGGCTTACGCCTAGCCTGATCTGCTGCTCTCTGCTCAGGAGGCTCTCTATGGGCTGCGAACTGCCGACTATGTGGAAGGCGGGCATGTCCTCCACTTCGGCCTGCTCAACCGTCATCCACAAGAGGCCCATCACCTTGCCCGTCTTCCTCATCTTGACCGAGTCCAGGGGCCCCTCCACCACCAGGACGACGTCTGCGCCGTCAGGCGTCGTCCCGCCGATAGTCACGTCGGCGCCGGAGAAGTCCAGCCCGATGTCGACGGTGTCAGGCGACACGACCAGATCCGGCCCTTCGTCAGCCCGCGCCGTTGTCCACGTGGCGCTGAGGAGAATCACAACGAGAACGGCCAGAACGCGCACTAGTGGCCTCCTCCGCTCACCGGAGCCACGCCGAACAGACTAGATGGCGCCAACAGCAGATCAAACAGCAGCTTGATCATCACCAGAAGCACGATGGCACCCAGAATCGTCCTCAACTGGTGTCCTTCCAGCCGACCGCTCAGCCGCGCCCCGATCTGCGCGCCGACGGCAGCGCCGATCATCAATATCACGGCAAGCAAGATATCAACGTTGTGGTTGACGATGGCCTGCTGGATCGCGACGTTGCTCGACGTGAACACTATCTGGAAGAGGTCTGTACCCACCGCCACGTGAGTCGGCATGCCCAGGACGTAGATCATTGACGGGACCATGACGAAGCCCCCGCCCACGCCCATGATGGCCGCCAGGAACCCGATGCCAAAGCCCATCCCAGAAGGAAAGAAAGCCGACATCCGTATCCCCGCCTTCTTGTACTCCGTTTGCAGCGGCAACCGTGCTACAAGGCGGCGGAAACCCCCTTCCTCTTTCGGCTTCTCCTCCTCGACGAGCTTCACTTTCAGATCCTCGAAGCCTTCGTCCACAAGGGTTTGAATAGCCCGGGTTCGGGAGCTGCGCACCCAGGTCCGCACGGATTCCCGTAGCATCAGGGCGGCCACGCTGCCCAACATGAGCACGTAGATCACTCGCACCCAGAAATCAAAGTTGCCCATCTCGCGCAGCATCCTCACAACCTGCACGCCGACGGTACCCCCGATCAAGCTCCCAACCAGGATCGTCAGTCCCAGCTTCACATCCACGTTGCCGAGCCGAGAGTGGGCCAGCGCTCCCGATGAACCGGTGCCGGCGATCTGGGCGCTGTCCGTGCCCACCGCCACCGCCGACGGTACCCCGATCGTCATCAACAGCGGCGTCATGAGGAACCCCCCACCCACTCCGGTCATGCCCGAGAGAATGCCCACCGAAAAGCCAGCGCCCACCACCACGATGACGGTCATGCTCTTGTCCGCCACCGGCAGGTAGACCGTTGCCGTCACAACGTCGGTCACGGGGTCGGTGCCCACCACCGCCGCAACCAGCACCACGAGGGCCACAATCGCCCCCGCCATGAGGGCAATGCCACCCAGCCCCAGCGCCTGAGCGATAGGCTGCAGGAGACCCAATCGCCTGGGGATGCCAGGGGCCACCCCCTCTTGTATGAGTGCCTGGTCTTCCCTAGTCAGTTCGTCGGTTTCGACTGTCGGTGGTCGAGTCGAACTCATGGGTTCTTCCCCATCCGTTGCCTGGCACCACCCCCTGGGCAGCACCTGCGCGGGAACCCGCGCATCGCGATGGTCATTGCGGTCTCAGATCCACCTGGTCTAGAATGCATAGAGACTCTCGCTCGCTAAGGGCTCCTCATGAAGGCCGTCGGTGACCCTATCACCGGCGGTCTGCTTGTGCCCTTATTCACAAGCACATTAAGAATGCCACAAGACCAGTGGGCGTTCATGAAGTCAGTCCTAAGACAGTGTTAAGGGCGCCGCTGGAGTGCGTTAGCGCCGCATGAAGCCCGCACCAAGAGAGCGTGAGGCTAGCGTTAAGGTTGGATGAAGTTCCGGGGATCTGTGCTAAGAGTCAGATTGGGGAGCAAGGGGTAGATCGACAGTGAAGGTAGTCCCGCATCCTGGCTCGCTCGTCACGTCGATCGAGCCGCCGTGCGCGTCGACAATGTACTTGACTATCGCCAGCCCTAGGCCGCTTCCGTCGCTGTGGGTGGCCCGAGCGTCTTGCCCTCGGTAGAAGCGTTCGAAGATGTGGGGGAGGTCATCGCTGGAGATGCCGATGCCGGTGTCCCGCACTTCCAGGCGGGCTAGGCCGTCGACGACCCGAAGGTGCAGTTCGATGCGGCCCCCCTCCGGTGTGTAGTCGGCCGAGTTCTCCAAGAGGTTTTCAAGCATCTGCCTCAGCCGTTTCTCGTCACCCTTGACCCGCGCCCCGGCCGCTATTCTGCCCACGATCTCGTGGTCATCATCCCGAGCCTCAAGGCGGGCCACCGTATGCTCGCAGATTGCGGACCAATCCACGGGGGCCCTGACGATTTCGTCTTGTCTCCGCCGCGACAGAAAGAGGAGGTCGGACAAGAGACGGCTCATCGCCTCTGCCTCGGCACGCATCTCCCGAAGGCAGGCCTCGCGCTCCTCCTCCGGGAGCGAAGGGTCGCGTAGGATGTCGATATTGGTGCGCAGCACGGTGAGGGGCCGGCGCAACTCGTGAGAGGAGTCGGCCAGAAAGGCCTTCTGGGTCTCCAGCGTTCGCTCCACTCGCTCGATCATGGAGTTGAAAGTGGCCGTGAGTTCCGCCATCTCGTCGCCTGCGGCGGAGGCAGGGACTCGACGGCTGAAATCGGCCGTCCGCTCGATGTCCCGCGCCAGTCGAGAGACCCGCCGGACGGGCTCAAGAACACGTCCTGCCAACAGGTAGGCTGGCACGTTGGTGATGAGCAAGACTGCCACTCCCCCAAAAATGAGGGTGCTGCGGACCTGAAAAAGCGCCTCATCGGTGTCCTTCAAGGACTGTCCCGTAACCACGCCTCCCAGCACCTCGTCATCTTGGACGATCGGCTGGTATCGAAGGCGAAAGCGCTCATCCACAATATCGGTCGTGGCGAAGAGCGACTCGGGGGCGTTTCCTGTGCCAGGCAAGGGAAGCTCAGGACTGCCGGGAGGAAAGGACGAGTACAGCACGCGGCCGTCAAGGCTCGACAACTGGAAAATGATGCCGGAGGCCGCTTCCTCGTCCAGCCTCAGCCACTGGTTCTCACGCATCGTCTCCGCGGAGAGGGGGGGATCTACGGGAAGCATGACCGTGACCACGGCGTCGCCCTGCAACCGCAGCTCCTCGTCTACGCTGGCAGAGATCCTGTTAGACGTGACCAGGTAGACAGACAGACCCAGTCCAGCTAGGGCCCCGGCTAGGAGGACGACGTACACGACGGTGAGGCGAAGCCGGAGGGGCACTCATTCGTCCTTCTTTAGCATGTAGCCCACCGCGCGGATCGTCCGGATGAGGCGGGGCTGCCCCCCGGTCTCCAGCTTCTGGCGCAGGTTCGCCACGTGGACGTCGATGACGTTGGACTCAACGGGAGAGTCTTCACCCCAGAGGCCGGCCAGCAGCTCTTCTCTGGTCAGGACTTGCTCCGAGGACCGCATGAATTTCTCAAGCAGCCGGAACTCCGTTGCAGTCAGGATCAGCGGCTGTTCTCCGCGCACGGCAGTCCATGCCTTTCGATCGAGCGCCAGGTCAGCGTAGGACAACCGCTCCGTGGGCGGAACGCTCGGACGACTGCGGCGAAGCAAAGCCTGTACACGTGCCACCAGCTCATCGAAAGCAAACGGCTTGACGAGGTAATCGTCCGCCCCGGCTTCTAGACCGACAACGCGATCCGCTACGCTGTCTCTCGCAGTCAACATGAGGATGGGCGTGTTCGCCGTTTCACGTACGAGCCGGCACAGGCTGAGCCCGTCCATCCCGGGCATCATGATGTCCAGAATGATGATGTCCGGCCACCGGCCCCTGAGGTAACCGAGCGCTTCGCCGGAGTCACGCGCCAGCCCGACATTGAAGCCGCGTAACGCTAGACCCCTTTGTAGCGCCGTCAGCAATCGCCGGTCGTCGTCTACCACGAGCACGCGAGGCTGCTCGGAACTCTCACTGCCTGCAGAGCCAGGCCCGCCGGACACTGAACGTGGCTTCATCGGATCGTAAGGCATCGACCGTCTCACCGGTCGAGCGGACGATCGTGCCCCACCTCTACAGAATTGAACATAGCACCGCTCTCGAGACGCCGTCAATGACCGCTGTCCTGCCTGGCTGGAGCGCAGGGTCATGCACACCTCCGACTACGGTGGCATCACCCGCTTCCTTGCGGCGCCACCGCCATGGAGCGCCTGCCATCCGGCGAGCCCACGTGTTGCGCGGGGATCAGGTCCCCCCGCCCCGCAGGGGCGACTGGCGCAGTGGGAGGCCGGAAGATCGTGAAGGACATCGAGCGATGCCGGCGCCTCGCGCTCTGGCTTCCCGATCGATGAGCCTCGGACGCTCCACGCCGTATTGACGCCAGCCACTCGAGGGGGTATTGTGTAAGTGTTCACATACAGAGGCTTGGACGTAGATGCTTAGCAGCCTAGCATGTCCGCATGCCTCAGTCCTTTGCGGAGCAGTGGTCGATTCGCTCTCCGGTCTCGCGGTGCCCGAGGAGCTCCTTCTTGCGGCTTCACTGCCAGCAGCGGTCGTGGGCCGGTGAGCACCGGTCAACCGGCGCACGGGTGTCGGTATAGGGAGGTGATACCTTGGATGAATTCGTGAAGATCCTCGAGAACGAGGTGCAGATAGCGGCTCTTTCCCTCTTTGCCCTCATGTACGCTGCGCGTCTCCTCTGGCTCAGGTCGCTCCGTCAACCCCTGGAGAAGATGGCGCCCAAGGGCTCGGCGCGCAAGGGCATCCTGCTCTCCTTCGGTTCCGTATTGATGCCCTGGAGCATGGAGAGCACCCGCAGGCACCTCGCTATCTATGCGGAGTTTGCGCTGTTTCACATTGCCATAGCCATTGCCATCGGTGCCACGTTCATTCATCCCTATGCCAAGGGGGTGCTGACCGATCCCGTGGTATACACCTTTGTCGCCTTTCTCGCCATCGGCACCCTCGTCGGTGCTCTGCGCGCAGTACGCAGGCTGTCCAGGCCAGAAATGCGCGCCCTCAGTACCCCGGACGACTACTTCACGATAGGCATCATCACCATCTACTTCCCTGCGGCCATTTGGGGGCTCCTCAGCGAAAGCAACTGGGGCCTCACCGCCTACTTTGGGCTGACCACATTCCTCCTGATCTACGTTCCCTGGAGCAAGATCTCTCACTACCTGTACATGCCGTTCACCCGCTTCTACCATGGCTTCCTTTTCGGCCGGCGCGGCGTGACGGTGCCGAAACTGCGCTCGACGACGGAGGCATAGCTGATGGTAACCGAAGCAGCAACTCCCAAGACGAATTGCGATGCCGGCAAGGCGGCTATGGACGTACTGGAATCCAAGCTCACACGCCAGCTTGCCGTCAACATGCAGGCCTGCGTGCGTTGCGGCCTCTGCTTTGACTCCTGTCACTACTACCTCTCCACGGGCGATCCCACCTTGACCCCGGCCTACAAGGCCGAACAGTTCCGCTCCCTCTACAAGCGGAAGTATGACTGGATGGGCAGGCTGTTTCCCTGGTGGGTTCATGCCAAGGAGCCGACCGCAGAGGAGCTTGACAAGCTCTACGACATCGCCTTCGGTTCCTGCACCATGTGCCGCCGCTGCAACTTCAGCTGCCCCATGGGCCTCGACATGGGGCTCATCATGCGCACGGCCCGCTCCATCCTCGCCGCCCAGGGCCGGGTCCCGTCCGGTCTGCAAGAGACCGTAGATACACATCTTGAGAGCGGCAACAACATGGGGATCAGCAAAGAGGACTTCGTGGAGACAGCCGAGTGGATGGAGGAAGAGGTTCAGAAGGCGGTGGGCGACCCCAACTTCAAGATTCCCGTCGACCAGCCTGACACCAAGTACCTCATGTGCCTCAACCCCAGGGAGGTCAAGTTCTACCCGCTGCTCTTCCTGGCCCAGTTCAAGACCTGCTACGCCGCAGGCTCGAATTGGGGCCTGTCCAGCACCGCCTGGGACGCGACCAACTACGGCCTCTTCAACGGCGACGACGCTGCATGCAAGGAGATCGTCACGAGGCAACTCGACGAGGCCGCCCGCTTGGGCGCCGAAACGTTGGTCCTCACTGAGTGTGGGCACGGCTACAGAGTCTACCGCTGGGAAGCCCAGAGCTGGTACGGCAAGCCGCTGCCCGTCAAGGTGGTGAGCTACGTCGAGCTCGCCGCGGAGCATATCAGGCGCGGGCGGCTAAAGCTTGACCCCACCAAGAACCCCGAGCCGGTCACCTATCACGACCCCTGTAATCAGGCCAGAAGCGGCGGCATCGTGGACGAGCCGCGCTACATCCTCAGGCAGGCCGTAATGGACTTCCGCGAGATGGTCCCCAGCGGCGCGGAGAACTTCTGCTGCGGCGGTGGTGGCGGTGCGCTGACCATGCCGGAGTTCCGCGACAGGCGGCTGGAGGCCGCGAGGACAAAGGCTGAGCAGATAAGGGCCACCGGTGCCAAGATCGTTGCCACCTCCTGCCACAACTGCATCGACCAGCTCACCGAGGTGAGCCGGCACTACAACTTGGGCGTCAAGGTCCAGAACCTTTGCGAGCTGGTCGCCAATGCCCTGGTCATCGAGCCCCGGGGAGCGGTCTGCGGCGCCGATGAAACACCCGTCGAGGTCGACGCGCACGGGTTCATGAAAGAGCCATCCCAGTGGACTCCTGAGGCGGCCCAGTTCCTGGCCCGGCGCCAGGGTTTTGGCGAGGGTCTGAACCAGCTCACGGGTGACCACTGGCGCGTGATCGACTACATACGGGGCTACTATTACCGTGCTGGCGCTGCACCCTCGCGCCACAATATCTGCGCCGA
>CAYFYG010000236.1:0-7606 GCA_964347225.1 uncultured Dehalococcoidia bacterium
ACGAGGACGCCGCGCAGCCCCAGCTTGGGCTGGGTCATGCGGCCCGCCCCCTCTGCTGGAAGACGGTGAAAGTGAGGATTACGACGTAGACCAGGGCCAGGAGGATCAAGGAGAGCCCGATGGCCGTCTCGAAGTCGCCCTGGGAGGTCTCCAGCACCGTAGCCGTCGTCAGGGTGCGGGTTGACCCCTTGATGTTGCCGCCGACCATGATGGAGGCACCGACCTCGGATATGGCGGCGCCGAAGCCGGCCATCACCGCCGCGAGCAAGGGCAGCCGCGCCTCCCGGAAGAGCAGCCAGGCGGCCTGCCAGGGGGACGCCCCGAGGGCCAGAACCTGGAGGCGCAGCTTGGGGTGGAGTCCCTGGAGGGCGGCGGCGCTGAGGGCGGTCACGACGGGGGTGGCGATGACCGCCTGGGCGATGACGATGGCCGCCGGGGTGTAGAGGAGGTGGAGCTGGCCCAGGGGGCCGGTGCGCCAAAGCATCACTGCCACCACCAAGCCCACGACGACCGGCGGCAAGGCCATGCCGGAGTTAAGGAAGCTCAGGACTACAGTACGCCCGGGCGGGGCGCGGAAGGCGAGGAGGGAGGCGATGGTGAGGCCAATGACAAGAGCGATGCCGGTGGCTGCGGCGGAGACCGTGAGAGAGAGGAAGGCGATCTCGTACACCTGAGCGTCGCCGGTAAAGATGAGACGGAACGCTTCGCGGATGCCATCCCAGATGAGTTCCATGGCCTGTCTCCTTCTAGGG
This sequence comes from uncultured Dehalococcoidia bacterium, assembly GCA_964347225.1. Lineage (GTDB taxonomy): Bacteria > Chloroflexota > Dehalococcoidia > SM23-28-2 > RBG-16-64-32 > DAOUMF01. The sequence continues at coordinate 753 of CAYFYG010000236.1, forward strand.
GGTCGAACCCGGTGCGGGCGTAACGTTGGGGGCAGGGGCGCCAGGTACGAAGAGGCGCTGACCGTAGTCCTGGCGGCCGAACTGCTCGATGAGACCCTGCCCGGCCGGGGAAGTGAGGAAGTCGGCGAAGACGAGGGCGGCTTCGTCGTTGACGGCGTGCCTGTCGGGGTTGACGCGCATGACGCTGTAGAGGTTCGGCACCTCGCTGTCCAAGACGTAGCGGGTCAGGTTCGTGCGCTCCTCGAGCACGGTCCAGGTAGCGCTGTCCACCAGGGTGTAGGCTCCCCTGTCCGCGGCAACCAGCAGGCTGGCCCCCTGCCCAGCCCCCGACTCCTGGTACCAGGACCGGCCCACCGGGTCGATGCCCGCGTCCTCCCATATGGCGAGCTCGCGGACGTGCGTGCCCGATCCATCGCCGCGACTGACGAACGTGGCCTCTTTGGCGGCGATCAGCACGAATGCTTCCACGGGGGAGGAGGCAGCGGCAAGTGCGGCCGGATCGTCGGCGGGGCCCACCCCCAGGAAGGAGTTGTGCATGAAGGGCCGCCGGTCGATGCCGTGGTTCTCGGCGATGAGCTGGGCCTCACCGCCGGGCCAGTGGCTGATGATGACATCCACCTCGCCGCGGCGGGCCAACTCCACGAGCTGGCCGGAACCGGCGCCCACCGGCTTAACGGCGCCCACATCCGGGTTCTCCTCCTTGAACTCGCGCACGAGCTCGTCGATGAGGCCTGTGTCGCGCACGCTGGTGGCCACTCCGATGACGAGCTCGTCGCCGCCGCCACAAGAGATCGCCGACAAGGCGACAAGCGCCAGTAGCACCGCAGGGAGGCTACGGCATGTCAGGTTGCGCGCCAGGGGTCGACTCCAAGTAGGCATCGGGGACGAAGAGGGGCTGGCCAAAGCGGTCCTCACCGAAGCCGCGGATGATCTCCTGCGCCTCAGGCGAGGTGATGAAGGCCGCGAAGGCGGCCGCCGCCTCAGCATTGATTCTGTCAGACTTCTCCGGGTTGACCTGCATAACATGATAGACGTTGAACAGCGCCGGGTCTCCCTCCACAAGGATGTCCAAGGCGAGGTTGTCTCGTAGGGCCAGATACGTAGCGCGATCGGTCAGCACGTATCCCTGTTTGTCGCTGGCAACGAGCAGCGTCTGGCCCATGCCGGTGCCGCTCTCCTGATACCAGCCGCCAGCAGGCGTGAGCCCTGCCGATCGCCAGAGGCCGAGCTCCTTAGCGTGGGTGCCCGACTCGTCGCCGCGGCTGAGGAACAGCGACTCGGTTTTGGCGATGCGGCGCATCGTCTCGGCAGCGTCCCCGAGGCCACGAACGGCAGCCGGGTCGTCGGCAGGTCCGACGATGACGAAGTCGTTGTGCATCACGAGGCGACGGTTGATGCCGTGGCCAGCGGCCATGAAGGCGTCCTCCGCATCAGGGGAGTGGGCCAGTATGACATCCGCCTCGCCCTCTTCGCCCATCCTGAGGGCGGCGCCAGAGCCGACGGCGATGGTCTTCACGCTGCAGCCGGTCTCGTCCTCGAACAGCGGTACGAGCTCGTCGAGGAGGCCGCTGTCATGAGTGCTGGTGGTGGTGGCCAGGATGAGAGCATCTTCGCCAGTGCCACAGGCGGCGACCAGGGGCGTCGCCAGGGCCGCCAGGACCGCTATCCATAGCCGATTTCTCACTGCATCTGATCTCCTGTTGGTTGTTATGCTGTCGCCAGCATAACGCCCGCGAAAAAGAACAGGCTTCTTTTCTGAGCGACGCGGCGACGCGTCATAGACCTGAGCCTCCCAGCAAGTGTTATGCCGAGGTTAGCATAACGCCATCACAAGAACTACTCTCCCTGGTCGAACGCTCTAGCGAAGTCGCGGCGCACGTCCGCCCGCGCCGCGGCCCGGAAGGCGCGATAGCGGGCGAGGATCTGCTCACCTTCCGGGGTGAGGCTCGTTCGGCCACCACCGGGACCGCCCGCTTCGCTTTGGACCAGTCTCATACCGAGGTTGTGCTCGATCTCCTTGATCTTGCCCCAGGCGCGCCGATACGACAGGCCCATGCGCTCGGCGCCGCCGCTGATGGAACCCGTCCTGGCGATGTTGTCGAGGAGCTCGGCGCGATAGTCGCTGAAGACGATCAAGCCGCCCTTTTCCACCCAGAGCTTGAGTCTGGGTTCCATTGAAAACCCTCCTGGGCAACTGCCGGCGCCACCCTACTCCCGCGCCCACTCATTCTGGGATTCTCACGGCATAGCGTCAAGCGAGGGGTGAGGAGGGCCGGGGCGGCTAGCTGCCGTTGCGCTTGATGAGGAAGGTCACGGCCGCCGCGATGAAAGCGAGGGCGGCACCGACGGCAGCGTAGGCGAGGGGTCGCCGGGGCGCGGGGTCGTTGCCACCGCCGGCCGCCTGGGTCAGGGAGGCGGAAAAGGCAGGCGGGGCGGACGCCGGGGCGGGAACCGCGGGTAGCTCAGGTGGAGGCTCGTGGACACGGCGGAGGGGGATCTCCTTGAGCAGCGCGCCGACGAAGATGGACGCCAGCACGACGAACATCGCCACCCAGAAGGCCTCAGATATGGCGGCGGCCAGTGAGGTCCTGACGGCAATGATGGTGGCATCGAACAGGCCGGGTCCCGCCGGCCCGATCTCCAGGAAAGCTTCGCGCACAGCCTCCAATTGTTGGGGGCTGAGGAGGAACTGGGGGTTGCGCAACTGGTCGAGAAGGGTGGGAGGAGCGCTCTCAGTGACCTGCGGCGGTGTGTTGGCGACGAGTTCGGAGGCGAGGGTACTGTTGATGAGCGAGCCCATGATCGCCACGCCCATGGTCCCGCCTACGGCGCGCAGGAACTGCATGGTCGAGGTGGCGATGCCCATGACGCTGTGAGCCACCGCGTTCTGAACGACGAGCATGAACAAGGGGAGCGACATGCCGAGGCCGATGCCAGTGATGACCATGTTGCGCCTGGCGATGAAGTTCGTGGCGTCGGCGTCCATCTGGGCGAGGAGGAACATGCCGGCAGTCATGGTGGTCAGGCCGGCCACGCCCAGGATGCGGTAACGGCCCAGCCGGGAGATGATCTGACCAGTGATGCCGCTGGAGATAGCCATGGCGATCATCATGGGCATGGTGACGAGGCCGGAGTTGGTGGCGGAAGAGCCGATGACGCCCTGCACGAAGAGGGGTATGTAGGATAAGGAGCCGAACATGGCGATGCCGGTGAGGAAGGTAACGACGGCAGATACGGCGAAGACGCGATTGCGGAAGAGCCCCATGGGGAGCAGCGGTTCCTTCGTTCTAGTCTCCGCGTAGGTGAACACTGCGAGCGCCGCGGCGGCCCAGGTAAACATGCCGATGATCTGGGGCGAGGCCCAATCGTAGCGGCTACCGGCCCAGGAGAAGGCCAAGAGGGCCGGCACCACGGTGGCCACGAGAAGGACGATCCCTCTGTAGTCGAGCCGGGGGCGGGTGACGGGCCGCAGGGCGGGCATGCCGAAGAAGAGGACGAGCAGGGCGATCGACCCCAGGGGGAGGTTGATGTAGAACACCCACCGCCAGTGGACGTGGTCGGTGAGGGTGCCGCCGATGAGGGGGCCGATGACGGAGGCGGAGGCGAAGACGCCGGACATGAGGCCGGCCCACTTGCCCCGCTCAGCGGGGGGGAAGACGTCGCCGATGATGGCGAAGGCGATGCCCATGATCATGCCGGCACCCAGGCCCTGGACGGCCCGGAAGGCGATGAGTTGCTCCATGCTCTGAGAGGAGCCGGACAGCGCTGAGCCGAGGAGAAGGATTGCCACGCCCGCTATGTAGAAGGGCTTGCGCCCGAACAGGTCGGTCAGCTTGCCGACGATGGGGACGGTGGTGGTAGAGGTGACCATGAACGAGGTGAACACCCAAGGGAAGAGACCGAGGTCGCCCAGGCTGGCGACGATGCGGGGCAGGGATGTGCTTACCACGGTCTGGTCCATGGCGGCGGTGAACAGGCCCAGCAGGGTGCCCGTCATCACCACCACCTTGGTGCGGGTGCTCATCCGGGAGATGGACTGGACGCCGGAAGGAAGGGAAGCGTCCACGGCTACCGTTCCTCTTGGGAGATCTCTTGGGCTTCCTGGGCGTCGAGGGCGGCGGTGAGGTCCTCGAGAGCCATGACCAGTTGGTCCAGCTGCGACGCGGTTAGGCGATCAAAGACGTCGTCCATGCGGGCGCGACCGCGGCGCTCCATCTCCTCGACGGTGCGGGCCCCGGCGGCGCTCAGGTGATGCCGGACGAGGCGACGGTCGTCCTCGTCCGTCTCCCGCCGGACAAGCCCCTGGCGGACCAGGCGATCGACGATGCGGGTGAGGGTGGACGGGGTCACTCTCAGGCGCTCGGCCAGAGCGCCAGCGGAGGCGCCGTCGTCGGTACGCAGGACGAAGAGGACGCGGAGCTGGGTCATGGTCAGCCCCAGCTCGACCCAGGCCTCGAGACGGCCGGGGTCGAAGCGGGACAGAGTGCCGCCCAAGAGGTAGAATGCGCGCTCGCGCAGGGTCTCTCGTCGCACGGCCATAACACTTGCACTCTATACAAATATTCGCTCGGCGTCAACAGTTCGGCGACGGCCGATAGCCCGAGGCCGATTGGAAGGCTCCGCCCACGGCTGGTAGGATATGTCCCGTGAGGACCGAGTTCGAGGCGGCCACCGAGAACGCGGCGCTGAAGGATGCCATCGTCGCCCGCATGCGGTCGCAGGGGCCGATACCCTTCCGCGACTTCATGGAGGCGGCCCTGTACCACCCCCAGCACGGCTACTACCGTTCGCGTCGGGAGAAGATGGGACGGGAGGGCGACTATCTGACAAGTCCCGAGGTCAGCCCCATCTTCGGCGTGCTGGTGGGCCGGCAACTGGGCGAGATGTGGCAGGCGATGGGCACGCCCGACCGCTTCGACGTGGTGGAGGCGGGCGCCGGGACGGGCCTCCTCTGCCGTGACATCCTGCGTTGGGCCGGCGCCCACGCGCCTGATTTTGGCAACGCCCTCACGTACACCATCGTCGAGGTCAGCGATCCGCTGGTGCGGCGCCAGCAGGAGGCGGTGGCGGAGGAGGCGGAAGGCGTACGCTGGTCCAGAGAGCTACCGGAGAACATCGAGGGCTGCCTGCTGAGCAACGAACTGCTGGACTCCTTCCCGGTGCACAGGGTGGCCGTCCGCGGCGGCGAACTGATGGAGGTCTTCGTGGGGTGGGATGGAGCCCGCTTCGTGGAGGAGTTGCGGCCGCCGTCGACGCCGGAGATCGAGACTTACTTCCGGCGGCTGAAACTGTCGCCCGGGGAGGGCTGCCGGGCGGAGGTGAACCTGGCGGCGGCACAGTGGCTGGCCCACGCCGGCCGTGCTCTGCGCAGGGGGTTCGTCCTGACCTTCGACTACGGCTACGAGGCCGAGGAGCTGTACGCCGCCTGGCGCAGCGAGGGGACGCTGCTGTGCTTCTACCGCCACAACCCCAGCAGCGATCCTTATGCCCGCCTGGGCCGCCAGGACATCACGAGCCACGTGGACTTCACTACCCTGCGGCGAGCAGGCGAGGAGGCGGGGCTGGAGACGCTGGGCCTGATCCCCCAGAGTGAGTTCCTCGCGAGCCTGGGCATCGCCGAGGCGCTGCCCCCGCTGGGGGAAGGCGATGTCAACCTGGAGGAGCACTACGCGCGGCGGCGGGCCGTATCGGAGCTGGTGGACCCGGCGGGGCTGGGCCGCATCCGGGTACTAGTGCAGGCGAAGGGGGTGGGATATCGCCACCTGAGGGGCGTGAAGGGAGACTGTGATGGCTAAGTGGCCCGAGACGGGAGAGGCGGCGCCCAACTTCGAACTCCCCAGCACCCAGGGGACGCTGCGGCTGAGGGACCTCACGACGACCAAGAAGGTGCTCCTGGCATTCTACACTGAGGACAGCGCTCCGTTGTGCTCCAGCGAGGTGTCAGTGCTGAAGGAGGACTACCAGCTGGTACAGAAGCTGCGGACAGAGGTGGTGGCGGTGAGCGCCGATAGCCTGGACTCGCACGAGGAGTTCGCGGATGAGCTGGGGGGAGTGCCCTTCCCTTTGGTGAGCGACGAGAAGCTGGAGGCGGCCACAGCCTACGGGGTGCTGGACGAAGGGGGCAAGCGGTCACGGCGGGCAGTGTTCGTCATCGACAGGGGCGGGACGATACTGCACGTGGTCCCCCAGTTCCAGCCCGACAACCCGAGCCAGTACGAGGACATCTTCGTGGCGCTAGGCTTCGAGGTGTGAGCTGAGCGAAGACGCCGGGCATGAGACGGCTGCCCCTAGCCGCATCCCTCGGGGTTGGCCATCGGTAATGGCAGCCCGTGTGATGTCAACGGCGGGCGACTGGCGGCAGCGGACTGACAGCTAGAGGCCAGTCCAGCCGCGACACTCTCACGTTCACGTAAACGGTTGTCGGGGGGAATCGCCAAGCTATAGAATGAAGGCACCAGAAAGGAGCGTCCGCTCTTGCGGAAGTTCGCGTACTTCGCCCCGCAGAGCCTGTCAGAGGCTCTGATCGTCTTTCGGGAGCAGGGTGAAGGGGGCCGCGCCCTGGCCGGCGGCACCGACCTGGTGGTGCAGATGAAGGAGGGGGGCAAGATTCCAGACCCTGCATACCTGGTGAGCCTGCGCCGCGTTCCCGAGCTTCGGGGGATCGAGTTCAGCGAGGGAAAAGGCCTGCGCATCGGGGCGTCGGCGACGATGGCGGAGATCGTTCAATCGCCGCTGATCCTGGAGCGCTACCGCATCCTGACAGACGGCGCCGGAGTCGTCGGTTCGATCCAGACGATGAACATGGCGACGGTGGGCGGCAACGTCTGCAACGCCGCGCCGTCGGCGGATACGGC
>CAYFYG010000237.1:0-3903 GCA_964347225.1 uncultured Dehalococcoidia bacterium
CCGTGAGCAGCTTCGACGATCCAACGGGGAGGGAAATCTACACCCCTGGTCGTCCTTCCGCTCACCCTTGCGAGGTACGGTGAGGCATCTTTGAGAAATGGTGGCTAGCGGACGGAGGGGACCCCCTCTCCCGGCTGTTTGCCGCCGCGCCAGGGGAGGTTGCGAGCGATGACCTTCGCGGCCAGGTAGAGCGCCACAACTGGCACGGCCAGGGGCAGGAACAGGATGAAAGCCAGGCCGACCAGGGGCCCCAACGCCAGCACCACCGGCAGAGGCAACCGGAAGTAGGTGACGCCCTCGCCCAGCGACAGGTAGTCGCCACCCTCCGGGATCTGTACGAGCTCCCAGGTCTTCCTGTTCAGGTACGTGCCGCTGGGGGCAAGCGCACCCGGGTGGTACTCCTGAAATATCTTCGCCAGCATCTTCGGCTTCCTTCCCGTCGCCCGGCTCGATATCAGTCGGCTGTGCGTCTGCCCTAAGCCTAAGTGAGTTCCGCTCGCCCGCAAACGGGCAAGCGCTGGGAAGGAATGCCAGAAGACGCCCCATAGCGGGGGCAAGAAACGCCCTATTCTGTGCCGATTTCTGCCCCAGTAGCCAGGGACAGGGGCAGAGGTGCCTTGTGGACCGCACTGCCCCTGGGCAGGCGGCCCCTAGCGTTCCACGTCCACCAGTCCAGACCGGATGGCGAACCTCACCAGTTCGGTGCGGTTATGGATATCCAGCTTCTCCATGATGCTGGCGCGGTGGCCCGTGATGGTCTTCACGCTCAAGCTGAGGAGCTCAGCAATGTCGCGGTTGCTGTGCCCCTCGGCCAGGAGCATCAGCACCTCCTTCTCACGGTCGCTGAGCTCGTCCAGGCGACGCTGCCCTTCATCTTCCTCCCGCGCCTCCAGATAGCGTTCGACGACCGCCTTGGCTGCCGAGGGATGGAGGAAGGACTCGCCGGCGTGTACAGCCCGAATGGCCGAAACGAGCTCGGTGCCGGCGGCCTTCTTGACGATGTAGCCAGCAGCGCCAGCCTTGAGCATCTGAAAGACGTACTCCCTGTTGTCGTATTGAGTGAGGACGAGAACCCTGGTGGGAAGCCTGCGCTGACGCATTTCCAAAGCGGCTTCCAGGCCGCCCAAGCGGGGCATGGCGATGTCCATCAGCACGACGTCCGGCCGGAGTTCTTGGATCTGGTCCAGGGCCTCGAGACCGTCCCCAGCCTCACCGACCACCTCAATGTCCTCGTGCATGTTCAGGAGAGCACGCAGCCCATCTCTGAGCACGACGTGGTCATCAGCTATGAGGACACGGATCTTCCGCATCGCTACCACCTTCTCTTTCCAGAGGAATGCTGACCTTCACCAGCGTGCCACCGCCTGGCTCTGAGACGATCTCCGTAGTCCCCCCCAGCAGGGTAGCCCGCTCCTGCATGCCTAGGATTCCCCAGCCGGGTCGCGGTGTCGCCGATTTCGTAATGCTACCTACATCAAATCCCACGCCATCGTCCTCTACCTCGAGGCTGATAGAACTGTCTTGGAAGTCCAGGCGCACGAAGATACTCGCGGCTCGAGCATGTCGCGCGGCGTTGGAGATGGCCTCCTGGCCGATCCGAAACAGGGCGGTTTCCACCTCGGCTGGCAGGCGCTTTTCGTCTCCTGTGACCCGCACGCGAACGCGCACATGCTCCATCTGTAACCGGCTTTCAGCGTACCAGCGCAAGCCTGCCACCAGTCCCAGATCATCCAGAACTGACGGTCGCAGGTCATAGATCAGGCGGTGGACGTCTTCCAGCGTCTCCGTCGCCAGCTCCATGAGTTCCGTGAGCTTCTCCCTAACGTCGCCCTTTTCCATCCCCGGTGCCAAGGCGGCCGCCTCCATTCCCACCACGAGGGCTGTCAGAGCCTGGCTGGTCTCATCATGGAGTTCGCGGGCGATGCGGCGCCTCTCCTCCTCTTGAGCGCTGATCACCTTCTTGAGGAGTTCACTGCGCGCTGCCTCCTTCCGCCGCACCTCTTCATAGAGGGCGACGTTCTCTTCAGCCACCGTTCGCAGGTGATCTCGAGACGCCTCCAGTTCCCGGGTGCGCTCCTGGACGCGCGCCTCGAGATCGCGGCCCCAAGCGTGGGTGGCCTCGAGCGATTCCTTGAGCCTCGCGCGCATTGCGTCGAAGGCCTTGGCCAGGGTGCCGATCTCATCCTCGCCCAGGTTGGGCACCGGCTCCGACAAATCCCCGGAGGATATCTTCTGGGCGGCCCCAGTGAGTACTCGCACTGGGCGAAGGACGCTGCGAACGGTGGCCCAGGCGAAAAGCAGTGCCACGAGGATGGCGGGGATGCCGAACCAGAGGGCCCGTTGCTTGAGACGCTGCGCCGGGGCCAGAGCCTCGTCCTCCGATTGACGGATGAGTACTCCCCACGGTGCGGACTCCAAGGGGGCGAAGGCCATCACCTCGGTCTCCCTCTCTGCCCCCCCGGCTGACTCACGACACCCGTGGCAGGTACCCGACGACGCCCGCTTTTCCTTGATGAGGGCCGCTATCTGTCCTTCATGATCGCTTGTCTCCAGCGTTTGGCCGGGGCGAGTGCTGGCAAGGACGATTCCCTGGTTGTCGAGGATTTGGGCGTAGCCGGTCTCGCCCACACGCGCAGGCCGGATCATGTCCGTGAGATCCGTGTCGCTGAGGACAATATCGCCTGCTATCAGACCGGTCAGTTGTCCGCTGGAGCCTCGGATCGGCGCTACCATCGAGACTGCGGGCTTCCCATCGGCTACAGCGGCGGACAGACCGGAGACGGACGGCCTCTCGCTTTCCATGGCCGCCTCAACGTGGGGATAGGACCCAATTGTCTCCCCCAGCATCCATAGGTATGAGGGCTCCGTCCAGAGCACCGTACCGTCGGCGTCCGTCAAGTAGACGCGGGTGAAGATGGAACCTGACAAGGTCCGATGGAGGGCTCGCTCCTCAGGCTGGAGGTCGGAATCCTCCAGGTCGAATCCTTCGATGACGGTCGCCTCTTCCAGCACTCTGAGGCCCTGGCGGACGACGTAATCGACGTGGCCGGCGCTGGCCTCGGCCAGGGCCTGCCGCTCATCCAGAGTACGGTCGATGCTCTCGTTGACCGCAAGCAGGCTGGAAACGCTGAAAGCAGCCAGTATGCCGGCTATGCCGATAGTCACCAGGATGAGTACCCGCCACTGGAGGCTTCGTCGCATCACCCCGGTCCATCGAGCCTGCGGCGCTGCCGCCGCGTCGGCAGCGTTGGTCACCGCCTGTCCGATCGCTTGGGACTCAGCCGTGAGTCGATCTGGACTGCGCGCCGCAGGAGCGCCCGAAGGCACGTCCTGCGGCGAGGCAAAAGAAAGGGCCTCTCCGCCCACCAGGCTAGAGTATTCCTGTGGGTGCTCATCCTGCAGTCTCTCAGAGGAAATCTTGCCCGTGAACATGGAAGTGTCGATAGGGAAGACGGCGGGGTTCAGGATGACGTCGTAAAAGTGCCAGACGACGACTACCAGCAGGGCCAGCAGCGCCTCGCCGCTGTGCATCTCTTTGGATGCTGCCACTAGTTCTCCCGGAAACATGCGCGTCACGTAGGTAGGAAACCAGAGCACAAGGCCCGTCGCGATCATGACGATCGCCCCGAACACGATGCCCCAATACTCGAACTTCTGCCGGTAGTCATAGCGGCCAAGCTTGGGCTTGTCAGGGATGAGGCCTACGGAATAACGCACCATGTCGAAGGCATCACGAAAGTCCTGGAACGTTATCATCATGCTTGGCTTGAACCGCCGGAGCAGGATAGATAGGCCGACCTCGATGAGGTGCAAGACCGCCTGGAACATAAGGACGCAGGCCAGGACGCGGTGCAGGAAGCGAACGTTATCGATGCCGCCGAGTGCGTTGATAATCGACACCGA
>CAYFYG010000238.1:0-1795 GCA_964347225.1 uncultured Dehalococcoidia bacterium
GCCGCTGTCGTCGACATCATCGTAGACCTCCGCCGCGTAGGCGATGAAGAACTGGCTGCCGCCGCTGTCGGGATCGTTGCCGGTGCGGGCGAGGCCTACAGTGCCGCGTTCAAAGGGGACGTCGCTGAACTCGGCGGGAAGGGTGTATCCGGGACCGCCGGATCCGGTGCCGGTGGGGTCGCCGCCCTGGGCCACAAAGCCGGGGATGACGCGATGGAAGGCCACGCCATCGTAGAAGCCCTCTCCGGCCAGGAAGATGAAGGAGTTCACAGTCTGGATGGCCAGATCCGGTCTTAGCTCGATGCGGAAGGAACCCCTGCTGGTCTCCACAGTGGCGAAGTACTTCTTGTCCGGGCTTATGGTGATCTCCGGCCGTTCAGAGAAGGTCATCGGCGTCGGTTCAAGGACGGGCGATGGGGCGGGGGATGGGGTGGCTTCCTCGCTAGGGGAGGAGGGTTGGCCTGCGTCGTCGCCGCAGGCCAGGGCCAGCACGCTCACGAGCAGGAGGATGAGTAGGAGGGGCCAGGTTCGCAGCATCAACGGTCTCCAGTTCGCGCTAGACGTGGTTCGCCCCAATTATGGCGTAGGCGGCCGCTTCTGTCAGCGGGCACAGCGCCTTGAATGCGGGCCGAGGAGCGGCCTATGATGGGATGGAGCCGGGATAGCTCAGTGGTAGAGCAGCGCTTTCGTAAAGCGCGGGTCGGGGGTTCGAGTCCCTCTCCCGGCTCCACTCTTTGGCTAGGCAATCGGCCCTGGACATGTCCTGCGGCGGCCGACAGGAGCCCAGCCCCAAGCGCAGCCCCGGACTCGTGTCGGCATCGACATCAAGTGGGGGAGGCGCCGGAAAGGAGGCCTGACCATGCGAGCAGTGGAACCGGAAGGATGGCCACGGGGTCTCGGGTTCACGCACGCCTTCGCCACGGAAGGGGAGGATGTCGTGCTGTTCTCCGGGGTCGTTGGTGCTGATCGGGGCACCGGGCAGTTGGTGCCTGGCGGGATGGTTGAGCAGATTGGGCAGGCATTTCGAAACGTGGCGACGGTCGTCGGGGCGGCGGGCGCCGAGCCGAGCCAGGTGATGTTCCTGCGCCTCTACGTGACAGACCGCGAGGCTTACATGTCCAACCTGAAGGAGATCGGCCGAGCCTTTCGCGAGGTCTTCGGCGGCCACTTCCCGGCGATGACGTTCCTTGTCGTAAGCGGCCTCTTCGTGCCGGAGGCGCTTGTCGAGATCGACGGCGTGGCGACCGTACGATAGCTTTGGGGGTTCCGACCTGATCTCGATGAGCCGGGAAAGGCACGCATCCGCCCCGGCCACGCGTGTAGGAGGGCACCATGACCCCAGAAGAGCGCAGGGAGTTCTTGAGGGAGCACCGGTTGGCCGTCATTGGTGTCGAGCGGAGAGACGCACCGCCGCAGCTTTCCCCGGTCTACTACGTGATGGACGGCGACGATCTTCTGATCTCGACGACGGCGATGCGGGCCAAGACAAAGGTCGTGCGTCGCACGTCGCGGGTGTCCGTGTGCGTCTTGGGCGAGCGGCGGCCGTTCCCTTATATCACGATCTACGGCTGCGGGCGAATCGAGGCGGAGGGCGCAGTGGAGGTCATGGCGGCCGTGACGGAGAAGATGACCAGAAAGCGGCTGAGTGAGTCGGCCCGGTCCGCCTTGAAGAAGCGAGCAAGGAGGGAGCAGCGGGTCGTCTTGCGAGTGACACCGGAGTCCTTCTTTCCGTCAGCCTCCCGAGGGCGCTGACCGCTAGCCACTCTTCCTAGTCGAGATAGGACACGACCAGCTC
>CAYFYG010000239.1:0-3699 GCA_964347225.1 uncultured Dehalococcoidia bacterium
CTGCTCGTCCCCGTAGGCGGCAATTTCACCATCGACGCCGCCGTCGCCACCCGCGTCTGCGAGAAGCTCGCACCGAAGGTCGTGATCCCCATGCACTTCAAGAACGACAGGTGTCCGGGCTTCCCTGTCGCTGGAGTGGAGGACTTCACCAAAGGACGCCAACAGGTGAAGGTCAGCGACGGCAGCGAGGCAGAGATCAAGAAGGAACAGGTCCCCGCCGCCACGGAGACGGTAGTCCTGCGGCCTGCGTTGTAGGGCAGCGGCGACTTCCAGAGAAGGAGGAGGCGACGCGATGAACGCGCAGGACGATTACGAGACGCTGACCGCCGGTTTGGGTTTCCCCGGCTCGGCCCGCTTGCGCCGCGTGCTGGAGAACCTGATGACCCCCCGGCAGGCGCAGATGGCCGCCGCCCTGCCCGGTGCCGTCGCCGAGGTCGCCGAGAAGACTGGGTTCCCAGAGGATGAGGTGCGTTCCACCCTCGACGAGCTCTTCTTCAAGGGCGTCACCTTTCCCCGCGGCGACTTCGTGAACCGCGAATACTACCGGTTTGCTCGCAACATCATCCAGCTCCACGACGCCAGCATGGCAACCGAGACGCGCGATGTGGTGAAGGACAAGCCGTTCTTCGAGCTGTGGTACGACTTCGCCCTGAACGAGATGTACCCCCGGACCGCGGACTTCTACCGTTATGCGACCGCCCCTATGACGCGTGTCGTGCCCGCCTACAACGCCATCAAAGACCTGCCGGACATCCTTCCCTGCGAGAACTTCCCGGAGATGTTGAAGGCCCAGGAGGTCATCGGCGTCGTCCCCTGCTCCTGCCGCTACTGCACCACCAGCGTCGGCGAGCACTGCGAACGCACCAGCGAGGAGGAGCGGTGGAACTGCCTTCAGTTCGGGCGCGGAGCCGAGTACGCCATCAAGCGTGAGTCAGGCAAGCAACTGAGCATTGAGGAGGCCCTGGAGCTCTGCGAGAGGGTGGAAGAGGACGGGCTGATTCACCAGTGGCCCAACAACGCCAACATAACCGGCGTCAATACGAGCTGCCAGTGCTGTCGTGACTGCTGCATGAACTACGTCCCGATCGATCAGGCGCGCTTGCCCATCGCCAAGGCCTGGGAGAAGAGCCGTTACCAGGCTTACATGGCCGATATAGAGGCGTGCGACGGATGCCAGGACTGCGTTGAGCGTTGCCCCTTCGACGCCATAGCCATGGGCAAGGTGGAGGGCAGCCGAAAGCTCAAGGCGTCGATAATCGAAGACAGTTGCTTCGGTTGCGGTTCTTGCGTCGTGGGCTGCGAGCCCGCGGCCCTGAAGATGAAGGTGGTCCGGCCTCCGGAATTCATCCCCGGAGCCGTCGCCTAGCGGCAACGAGTGGCAACGGGCTCGCTGACTGAGAAGGTCGCGTGATCATACGGTCCGAGACCCCTGGCGACTACGAAGCCATCGGAGAACTTCTCACGTCAGCTTTCGGCAGAGCGGTTGAGTCTCAGCTCGTTCTATCGCTACGTGCGTCTGACGATTATGTGCCTCACCTCGCCCTTGTGGCTGAGGAGAATGGCGACGTAGTCGGCCATATCGTGTTCAGCTACGTCACCTTGAAAAACAACGAGGAATCTCGAGTGCTAGCTCTGGGTTGTTTGGGAGTGACGCCGAGGCGTCAAAGGCGGGGGATCGGCAGCGCGCTCGTCGAGGAAGGTCTACAGAGAGCTGACGACCCGGGCGAATCACTCGTGATTGTGGTCGGTCATCCAACGTACTACCCGCGCTTCGGCTTCGAGTCGGCTCGTAGCTGTCGTATTGAGCCACCGTCCGATGACTTTCCCGATGACGCGTTCATGGTCCGGCGGCTGTCACGGTACAGCGAGCGGCACCGCGGCCGTGTCGTCTATCCTCCCGCACTCGATATTGCGTAGCGCCGCCCGTCCACTGGGCCAGCGCGGAGAGGCGACAATCGCCGACCCTTCAGGTGACCTACCGACTACTTGCGTCCCAGTGGGCAGCTCCTGTCGCGGCCAGCGATCCCAATCGGCGATACGCAGGATGGAGTACCGCCACACCGGCGATGACTAGAGCGACCAGCGCGCCTGCAGCGGCCACGGTCGGTTCGGGCCCGACGACATCCGCAAGAACGCTCATCGGTAGGGCGGCCAGAGGCATCAGCGACCAGGTGAGCAGGTAAACACTCATCACCCGCCCATGAAGCTCACGCTCCGCGTGGGTGAAGATGAGAGTGTTGTTGATGGTCAGGTAGCCGTTGAAGGTCAGGCCGACCAGAGCGAGCGCTAGCAGCGCCAAGACGAAGGCCGGGGCGGCGCCAAACATGAACACGCCGACGCCAAAAGCGACACCCAAGGCAAGTTGGAGAGCCGCTCGATGTGGGTAGCCGCTGAAGTAGGCCAAGAGAATCGACCCAGTGATCGCTCCCATGCCCGTAACTGTGTTCATCACCCCCAGCCCGACGGCACCGACATCGTAGACGTCCTCCGCGAATGCCGGCAAAAGGATCACGTATGGCATCCCGAGGATGATTGCCGCGCAGGCCAACCCGATCAGCACCGTGAGTGCTGGGCTGCTCGCAACGTAGCGCAGACCCGTCGTCACTCCCTGCAACACAGGCTCGTGGCTCCGCGTAGCGGCTAGGCCCGACCGTGGGACCGCCAGAAGACTGAGAGCGGATATGACGTAGAGAACTGCTAACAGGTAGTACGCTCCCGCAACCCCGAAGAAAGGAGTCGCGATCAGCCCCCCGGCCAGCGAGGGCCCTATGACGCGGGTGGTGTTCGCGGCCGAATTGTTCAGCGCCAGCGCATTCATCAGGTTGCGCTCGCTCACCAGTTCCGGCACCATCGCCTGTCGCGCCGGTATGTTAAAGGACCAAACGGCGCCCAGGACGAATCCCATCACGACGATGTGCCAGAGCTGTATCAAATCGGTCTGCACCAGGATCGCCGTGGTGAGCGCGGTCGCTGCCATCCCGACCTGTGTCACCATCACTAGATCGCGTTTCTCCACCCGGTCTGCCACCGCTCCTCCCACCAGAGAGAGAAGCAACAAGGGGATACCCCAAGCGATGCTGGCGAGGCCCAGCGCCGTTGTCGAGCCGGTGAGATCGAAGGCCAGGTAGCCGCGGGCGATCATGTCCATCTGAAACGCCAGGAAGTGAGCCAGCAGGCCGACCCAGAACCAGCGGAACGTGGGCAGCCTCAGAGACGCGAAGGTTCGGCGCCAGCCGCGGGCCTCGCCGCGGCCTGCAGGCCCCTCCGGCGTCGCCGCCGCTTCGCCCTCAACGGGAACTCGAGAGTAGTCGTCCTCTCTCAACGCGCCGAGATACGTCCGTGTACGCAGTTCATGCTGGACAGAACCAAACTACGCGACCGGAGCCGATACCACAAGGAGAACCGGACTCTCATCCGCCTGGCAGCATGCCCAGGATCCGCTGAGCCCGCTACAACCGACCGCAAGCACGGAAAAAGCGCTGCTGTTGGAGCTTCGTAACAGGCGATAGCACTGCGACGTCCTTGATATAACCCAGTCAAACACGCCGAAGGCATCGCTTCCGGCCATCACTGCGAGGGAAGGTCTCCTGTGTCCAACCTGCTCGAGAGCGGAAACTTCCAGGAAGGCGGCCTGGCGCTTCAGAACCGCCTCCGTCTCCTCCGGGACGCCTACCAGCGCGGATTCTTCACTGCGCCCAC
>CAYFYG010000240.1:0-1647 GCA_964347225.1 uncultured Dehalococcoidia bacterium
GCAGAACCTCCAGCCCCTTCTTGATCCCGGCCTTCACCTCTTCCAGCGGCTCGATGACGTGGCTGTGGACGTCCACCACGCCCATGGCGACTTCCTTGTCGAACCCGTCCTTGTGCTCCCGGATCAGGTGCAGCAGGTCGTAGTCGCTGTTCGCCATCTCCAGGTCTAGCTGGTCCACCGGCAGGCTGGCGATGCGGTGGAACACCCGCGCGAAGTCCCCGTAGCAAATGTGCGTAAGCGTCTTGACGTCGAGACCCTCGGTGACGATGCCCAGCGCCTCCGACACAAGCTCCATCTCCTCCGGCCGCGTGGAGGCGGCTGGCTCGTCCACCTGTACGTACTTCGCCCCCGCTTTCACCAGCTCCTCGGCCTCGCGACGAACCACCCCCGCCATGGCCAGCACCGCCTCCCGCCGCGAGCCGTAGTGCTCGTCGAACGACCACTCGACCATCGTGTAGGGCCCGGTGAGCATCCCCTTGACGGGCTTATCGGTGAGGCCCTGGGCGTAGTGCCACATCTCGACCGTCATCGGCCCCTGCCAGCGCAGCTCGCCCGTGATGATGGGCTTCCGGTAGTAACGGTTGCCGTAGGAGCGGACCAACCCCCCGATGGCCATACTCTCCGTCAAGAGCTCAGCGAAGTAGGCCACCATGTCGCCCCGCTCCATCTCGCCGTGCACCAGGATGTCCAGACCCGCATCCTCCTGCAGACGGATGCACTCCTCCGTCGCCTGAAGGGTCAGCCTGTCCAGTTCCGCTCGATCGATGCGGCCCGAAACGAAGCCAGCACGCGCCCGCGTCAGGTAGTCCGGCTTGGGGAAGCTCCCCACCGTCGTCGTCAGCAGCCCACTCATCGCCACCTCGCCCTCTAGACTCCGGCGCCTACCCCGGCCGCCCGCACGCCCTCGACCAGACGCTTCAGCTTCTCGAACGCCACCTCCCGCGGCAGGTACTCCAGCCCGCAGGACGGGTTCACGTACAGGCGCTCGGCGGGGACGAACTCGCCCACCCGCCGTATCTGCTCCGCGATGTCTTGCGCCGACTCCATCTTCGTGTTGCGCGCATCAACGATCCCGAACCCCAACCTCTTGCTGAACACGGTTCGCTTCAACGCCTCCCAGTTGCCCGGCCCCCACACAAAGTCGAGGCCGATGACGTCCACCGGCAACTCCATGAGCTGCGGCAGGATACCCTCGGCATCGCCGAACCACGTGTAGAGCGCCGTCTCCGCGTCGACGCCCTCCAGCATCGTGGAGACCGCTTCCCGGAGGAGGGCGGCGTCATCCTTGTGTCGCAGGATGGCGGGTTCGTTCACCTGGATGATGCACGCGCCCGCAGCTGCGAGGGCCAGCGCCTCTTGGCGGAGGGCATCCGCCAGGTCGAGCACGAGCCGTCGTCGCTCGCCGTAGTGGGAATCCGAGCACAGGACGGCCAGGGTGTAGGGCCCGGTGATGAGCGCCTTCACCGGCTTCTCGCTGTGGCGCGCGGCGAACTCGTAGTCGCGGACAAGGACCGGCTCCCGCCAGCGCACGGGCCCGACGACGTTGGGCTGGCGATAATAAGTGTTCGTATCGAAGTAGCGGATCAGCCCCGCGATCTCGAAGCCTTCCAGCCGCCGCGCGATGTAGGTCTGATCGTCGTCCCAGCG
>CAYFYG010000241.1:0-7591 GCA_964347225.1 uncultured Dehalococcoidia bacterium
GTCAGCATCGTCTCGAGACCGGCGAGATGGGGATTCCGCATATGAACGAAGCGGCGGGTCCTCAGTGTCGTGAGCCGGTCCTGGCCGTCGCGGAAGCGGACGGTGCGGATCAAGATTCCCTGCTTCAGATCCAGTTCCTGCCTGTAGGCGATGATCTCGACCTTCCTGAGGTCAAACCATTCGCCGCCCTCGATGCGGAACGTAAGGGGGAGCCAGTTGGGCAGGTTGACCAGGTCCTCGTTCTCGATCTCGCGGCCAGCGATCTCAGTGGTCAGCCGGTTGTAGCCTCCCGCCAGGTAGGTACCGGGGTAGTGGACGTCATCGGCGCTGGCTTCCGGCGCCGCACCCCTGGTGGCGAAATAGCCATTGCCGAGGGTGCAGAGGGTCTCGCGCAGCTTCTCCTGCTCGGGCACGAAACCCTCGTAGACGAACGACCATCTCTTGTCCGGGTTCGGCTCCACCGGCTACTCCTCGTCCACCGAAGTGACTTCCTCGAGATCAGCGACCTCAATGTCCGCGCCGTTCTCTCGCAGAACGCCGCTCTCCCCCGACCGGTTAACGCCAATCACCAGGCCGAAACGACCGGCGCGGCCAGCCTGCACACCTGCGATGGCATCCTCAACGATGACGGCGCGCTCAGGGGCGACACCCAGTCGCCGGGCAGCCTCCAGAAGAACCGCGGGGTCGGGCTTGCCTGACAGACCGAGTTCGTCCGCATCAACGCCATCAACCCTGGCGTCGAACAGCTCGCCAACGTGTGCGGCCTCCAGCACGTCCCGGCAGTTCTTGCTGGCAGAGAAGATGGCGGTCTTCATGCCCATCGCTCTCAGATCGCGGATGAGGCCGACGGTTGACTGAAAAACATCCACGCCGTGTTCCGCGAGGTGCTGAGTGAAATAGCGGTTCTTTCGGTTGCCGAGCGCGCAGACGGTTTCCTTTTTCGGCGGGTCGCCAGGGTCGCCAAAGGCGAGGGAAATGCCACGCGATTCCAGGAAGCTCACCACCCCATCGTAGCGGGGCTTGCCGTCAACATAGCGCCGATAGTCGGAGTCGGCATCGAACGGCCGAAAGGGCTTGCCCTCGCGAGCGGCGCGCTCCCGCAGATAGTCGTCAAACAGCCGCTTCCACGCGGCGGCATGGACGGTGGCGGTCTTGGTAACCACTCCGTCCAGATCGAAGATGACGGCATCGAATTCGCTCCTGGAGATCGTGACGGGAGAGCTCATCGATGAATTCCTTGTTTCACGCTGCTACAAGATGTCATGGATAGCCGACTGGGCCCGGAGATTCCTGAGGGGACGACGCGACGGTCAAGAAGAGCAGGACGGAGCGAAGCGCGGCAAACGCGATGGTCGCCCCGTCGGCGGTTCTACGCATACCCAGAGTGCGGTTCCAATCTGAAAACATTGTACGTGGTCAGGATGGTTGGTGCATAGGACGAGCCATCAGAGAGGGATTGCCGCTGACGGGGTCAAGGCGAAACTCGCGTCGCGGTAGCGGCACCGTAAGGGAAAGCCCTACACTTACCTGGTGGTTTGCCCGACTGACCGATCGTTCTCCCTCGCCGCATATTGTGGGGGACGACGACCCCTGCCCACTGCGGCAGGAGGAGGTGAGTGACCATGCCCCCTTCCAGCGAGAGGCTAATCGAAATGTACCGCCTGATGGTGCGTGTCCGCCTGTTCGAGGAGGCGGTGGCCCGCCTGCTGCGGGAGGGCCGAATCGTCAGCGTCGTCCACCTCTCCGCAGGGCAGGAGGCAGTGGCCGTGGGCGCCTGCTCCGCCATCGCCGCCGAGGACTGGATCACGAGCACACACCGCGGCCACGGGCACGTCATCGCCAAAGGCGGCGACGTGCGGCGCATGTTCGCGGAGTTATTTGGTCGCGTGGACGGCTACTGTCGGGGCAAGGGCGGCTCCATGCACATCGCGGACTTGGACCTGGGAATGCTGGGGGCGAACGGCATCGTGGGGGCGGGCCTGCCCATCGCGACGGGGGCGGCCTTCGCCTCGAGGTATCGAGGTAAGGGCGAGGTGTGTTTGTCCTTCTTCGGCGATGGTGCCACCAACCAGGGGACCTTCCACGAGGCGCTGAACCTGGCCGCCATCCTTAAGCTGCCCGCCATCTTTATCTGCGAGAACAATCTCTACGGCGAGTGGACGCGACAGGACCGCCATCAGGCCATCCGCGATGTGGCCGACCGGGCGGCCGCCTACGGCATCCCAGGTCGAGTGAGCGATGGCATGGACGTGCTGGCGGTGCGCGAGACGGTGAGCGAGGCTGTCGAGCGAGCGCGTCGGGGAGAGGGCCCGAGCTTGCTGGAGTTCAAGACGTACCGTTATTTCGACCACGTGGGCGCCAGCGACGGAACGCAGGCCCGGCCGTCCGAAGAGCTGGAGGAGTGGCGGTCCCGCGATCCGATTCCGGCCTTCCGCCGGCACCTGATCCAGGAGAAGGTCATGACAGAGGCCCAGGCTGAAGCCATCGGTCAGGAGGAGGAGAAGGCGATAGAGGAGGGGATCCGCTTCGCTGAGGCCAGCCCCTTGCCCGAGAGCGATACCCTGCTGACCGATGTTTATGCCGAGGGAGGGTGAGGCGATGCGGCAACTGCTCTACCTACAAGCGATACGGGAAGCGCTGCAGCAAGAGATGGAGCGGGACCCGAACGTGTTCGTGGCCGGAGAGGACGTGGGCCAGCACGTCGCCTACTTCGGCGGCACGCTGGGGCTGTACGACCGGTTCGGCCCACAGCGGGTAGTAGACACCCCCATCTCGGAGTCGGCCATCCTGGGACTGGCCGTCGGGTCGGCTGCGGCCGGCCTGCGGCCAGTGGTTGAGATCATGTTCATGGACTTCATGGGCGTCTGCCTGGATCAGATCCTGAACCAGATGGCCAAGATGCGCTACATGTTCGGCGGCAAGGCCACACTGCCGATCGTGGTGCGCACGATCTGCGGGGCCGGCCTGCGTTTGGCCGCGCAGCACTCGCAGAGCCTGGAGGCCATCCTCTGCCATATCCCCGGTCTCAAAGTCGTCATGCCCGCCACTCCCCACGATATGAAGGGGCTGCTCATCGCGGCCATCCGGGACGATAACCCCGTCTTCGTGCTGGAGCACAAGCGGGCCCTAGCGACGACGGGCGAGGTGCCGGAGGAGCCGTATGCGTTGCCCCTGGGCGTGGCCGAGGTCAAGCGTGAGGGGCGGGACGTCACCATCGTCGCCACGTCTTACATGGTGCTGGAGGCACTGAAGGCAGCGGAGGAGCTGGCCGAGCAAGGCATCGAGGTCGAGGTGATAGACCCACGGACGCTGGTCCCCCTGGACATCGACACTATCCTCGGATCGGTGGGAAAGACCAAGCGAGCGGTGGTGGTCCACGAAGCGGTCCGCTTCTGCGGCGTGGGAGCGGAGATCGCGGCCCAGATCAGCGAGACCGCCTTCCACGAGCTAGCAGCCCCCGTGACCCGTCTCGGCGGGCCCTTTTCGCCGGTGCCCTTCAGCCCGCCCCTAGAGGACGCCTGGCTGCCCAACGCGGAGCGGATCAAAGAGGCCGTCCAGTCAGTCGTATGAATCGACGTGGCGGAGGCTCCGCGACGAGCGATCATCACTCGAACAGGAGGAGTGCATCATGAAGGCGGTTGCCTTTCGAGGCGTCGGCGAGATGGAACTAGTCGATGTCGAGGAGCTGGAACCCGGCCCGGGCGAACTCAAGCTGCGCATCCGCTACTGCGGCATCTGCGGCTCTGATCTCCATGAGTTCCAGTCGGCTGTGATCACGCTCATGAACAGGCGCCAGAGCCCGATCATGGGGCACGAGTTCTCAGGCGAGGTAGTCACTGTCGGCCCCGGTGTAGCAGGGTTCGCCATCGGCGATCTGGTAACGGCCAATCCCCAGGAGCCGTGTGGAGAGTGCCTCTACTGCAAGAGCGAGCGCGGCAATCTCTGCCTCAGCGAGCGACTTCTGGGCCTCGGCTATCACAGCCCGGGCGCATTCGCCGAATACGTGTCCGTCAGGGCAAGCCACGCAGTGAAAGTCGCCCCGGATGCGCCCGCGGACCGACTGGCTCTAACCGAGCCGCTGGCGGTGGCCCTGCACGCCCTCAACCAAGGAGGCCTTCAGTCAGGCGAGACGGTGTTCGTAGCAGGCGCGGGGCCGATCGGTGCGCTTGTGGTCGCCGCCGCCCGTCATCTCAGCGTGGGGCGAGTAATCGTGTCCGAGTTGGCGCCAAAACGCCGCGCTTTGGCCGAACAACTCGGTGCCGACGAGGTAATCGACCCTTCGGTATCGCCGGCCGCTCCGCGCGTGCTCGAGCTTACGGGGGGCCTCGGCGTTGACCTGGCGGTCGAATGCGTGGGGATAGGGGCCGCCCTGGAGGATTGCCTGGTGGCAACCAAGCGGGGGGGAAGGGCCGTGGTGGCAGGGGTCTTCGAGCAGCCCACCCCCATTCTCCTCCTGCGGACGATGGTGTTCGAGCATCATATTATCGGCGCCTTTGCGTACCGAGACGAATTCCCGCAGGCGGCCAACCTCATCGCCTCAGGCCAGATCGACGTATCACCGGTGATTTCGCGAACGGTGAGCCTTGCCGAAGTGCCAGCGATCTTCGCCGAGCTAGCGGCCGATCGCGACCGCTACCACAAGGTGCTGGTGTCCCCGGACGCAGGCCAGTAGCCACCTCCGGGTGGGAAAAAGGCAGCAGACCCCAGGGATCTCTCACGGTAGACGATGGGGGTTGGCCGGCCTCCTAGGCGGGCCGGAAGTGCTCGATGTCCGAGATCTTGCCTTCGCGCTCGTCGCGCCACACGGCCTGCAGGCGCATTCCGACGGTGATCGCCTTTTTCGCTTCCTCGAGCTCGTGGAGATCAACGCCGCCAACGTAGTGCATGAGGCCAGTGTCGGCACCATCGAGCTTGATGAGGCCGACGCAGTACGGCGGAGCGGGCAGACTGGTGAACTGGGCGTAGGTGATGGTGAAGCTGGCCAGAGTGCCAGTGTCCTTCACTTCCACCCACTCATCGATGGGCACGAAGCAGCGTTCGCAGAAGCTCCGGGGCGGGACAAGGACGCGGTTACAGCTTGAGCAGCGCACCCCCATGATCCGCTTGTTGTCCTTTAGTTCGCGGAAGAAGCGACTGGCAGCCTGGCGAGCGGTGTGCCGATAGGGGATGTCCCACCTGCCGTCGACGGTGAGTGGCTGTTCTTGTTCAGATGTCATGGTAACGTTCTCCCGAGACCTAAGGGGCCTCCCTGTCCAGGATCATGAGGGTGTGGAACCCGATGGTGGCGCCCCAGGCATGGGCCAGGGCGGTCTTTACGTCGGGGACCTGTCGCTTGTCCGCCTTGCCCATCACCTGGAGGGCAGCCTCGGCCACGCGAATGAGGCCGGAGGCACCGATGGGGTTGTTGCTGAGCACGCCGCCCGAGGGGCATACGGGGAGCTGGCCGTCCATGGCGGTAAGCCCCTGTCGCACCAGCTCTGCGCCCTTTCCCTTCTCACAGAAGCCCAGGGCCTCGTACTCCAGGATCTCCTGGACCGTGAAGGCGTTGTACAGCTCGGCGACATCGAGCTGCCGCATGGGGTCTTCGATCTTGGCGAGACGATAGACCCGCCGGGCCAGCATGGAAAGGCTGTCCCAGTCCTCATACCAGGGGCGATCGCCAGCGAAGTAGTTGTCGGTGATCTGGCCAGCGCCTCGGATCCAGGCGGGTCGTTCGGCCAACGCGCGGGCGCGATCCGCGGACGCGAAGATGAGGGCGCACGCTCCATCGGAGGAGGGACAGCAGTCAGCCAGACGCAGAGGCCAGGAGAGCATGGGTGAGGCGAGGGCATCTTGCACGCCGAACTTGAGGCGGAGGTGGGCGTAGGGGTTGTTGACGGCATTTTCGTGGTTTCTGACCGAAATCAGGGCCAGATCCTCCTCCGTCGTTCCATACTGGTGCATATGGCTGGACGCCTGGATAGCGGCGATGGTGATCGCGCCCACGCCAAACCCACGTTCGTAGACCGGGTCCACGGCTGTGTTGAGGACGAGCTGAGCCTCAAGGCTCTCTCCGACCCGCTGGGAGGCCACCGCCATGACGACATCGTAAAGGCCGGATGCGACGTGGTAGTAGGCGGCCAGGGCAGTGGAGCCGCCGGTAGTCCCGCCGGTGCTGATCTTCATGTAGGGCTTGCCCATCATACCTGCGGCAGCACAGGCATCCACGTTCCACTTCTCGGGGGCATTCACGCCGTCGAAGGGGTCCATGGAGCCGTACACGACCGCGTCCACGTCCTTCGCCCTGATGCCAGCGTCCTGGAGAGCGGCGCTAGTGGCCTCGTACACCAGCTCGGGGTAAAGGACGTCGCGCCGCCAACTGGAGCAGCGGGTCAGTCCGACGCCAGCGATGGCGACCGGGCGGGGCATCACTCACCCCTCCTCAGGATCGTGACGCTGTGCGACTGGGCAACCGACCCGGTCAGGGCGCTGGCGCCGTGAGCCAAGGCCGTTTGCGCCTCGACCTGGTGGCCATCCGCCTTGCCGATCACCTGGAGGGCGGCCTCAGCCACGCGGGCGAGGCCGGTGCCCCCTCCCAGGCTGGTGCTCAGGGCACCCCCTGAGGGGTTGACCGGCAGGCCACCTTCCATGGCCGTGGCCCCTTCCTCCACCAGCCGACTGGCAGCACCCTCCTCTGCCCAGCCCAGCGCCTCGTAGGCCATGAGCTCGTGGTAGGAGGTCAGTTCGTGCACCTCGGCGACATCGAGCTCAGCGAACGGTTTGGTGATGCCGGCCATACGATAAGCCTTCTGAGCGGCGCTGGAGAGCGCAGCGAGCCGCCACAGATCGGAGGCGCCAATGTAGTACGAGTCTGTGGTCCAGCCGATACCCTCGACGGTGGCCCAGCGGGAGGCGATGCGCTTCACTCTATCCTCGGAGGCGAGAACGACGGCCACAGCCCCCACCGACTGCGGGCGGCAGTCGAGCTCCCGCAAGGGCCAGGCGATCACGTTCGAAGCGAGCACCTGGTCACGGGTGACGGCGCTCCTCAGGTGGGCGTAGGGGTTGTTGGCCCCATGACCTCGGTTCTTGACGACAACCGCTGCCGCTTGCTCCTCGCTCACCCCGTACTGCGCCGCATAAGCGCAACACTGAAGAGCCAACGTGGCAGTAGCACCAACGCCCATGGGGCGGTAGAAGAAGGGATCCATGGCGACGTTGCTCACCAGCTCCTCGGGGCTTTCGGCGTGACCGTGGCCGACAACGAGGGCGGTATCGAAGGCGCCGCTGGCGATACGCATGTAGCCATAGGCAAAGGCCAGGATGCCGTCGTCAGCGACCTTGGCGGAGTCCTTGAGATAGCCGCCAGCGGCAGGGACGATGTGCATGTCGGAGATGGTGCGGCCGTCAAGCACGTCCCAACCCGAACCCAGCACCGTATCGATGTCGCCGCTCGTCAGCCCTGCGTCCTTGAGCGCAGCCGTAGCCGCGTGAAAGGCGTGTTCGTAGTAGGCGAGGTTGTCGCCGGGGCCGCGGTGATGCGTCTGCCCCACTCCGACGATGCACACTCGGCTGCTCATGTTTCCTCCACGCATGATGCCCAAGTGATACT
>CAYFYG010000242.1:0-3091 GCA_964347225.1 uncultured Dehalococcoidia bacterium
CGGTGGAAGCGCTATCATCGCGCCCGAGGGGAACTACATCGCCGGGCCGGTGTACGAGGAAGAGACGATCGTCTACGGAGAGATCGACCTGGCGCAGGTGGCGGCGTCGAAGCGGATGGTGGACGTGGCGGGCCACTACAGCCGCCCTGACGTCGTCCGGCTGCTATTCGACCCGAGGCCCCACAGCCCTCTGGTTACCGTGGAGGGAACGGCAGAGGCGGATGCGGCTCGCGTCGACAAGCCGCCATCGCGGCGTCGGCCCAGAGGGAGAGCCAAGAAGAAGTAGCGGTATGCATGTTCCCGGCCGCGGCGGCCGGGGGGCGGTCGTGGGGGGCTAGCCCTGGAAATGGGCGCAGGATCCTCAGCGGCTCGACTGAGTTGGGGGGAGACACCTATACTCCAAACAGAATGGAGCCTGTCCTGTCCAGAAGGAGGCTTCCGAGCCTTGATCTCCAAAGTGTGGGTGCCAGGGTCGAGCCTCTCCTCCCGTACGGCCTCGCCATTGTGGTTGGCGTGGGCGCGGGTGCGGGCGCCATCGTCTTCCGCGAGCTGATCTCGGCATTCGACTGGCTTTTCTTCGGCCAACTGGCGGACAACGGCCTTAGCGCCCTGGGCGACTGGCGGGTCGTCCTGATCCCAGCCATCGGCGGCCTGTTCATTGGCCCGATCATCTATTTCCTGGCCAGGGAGGCGAAGGGACACGGCGTCCCCGAGGTGATGCTGGCAATAGAGACCGAGGGGGGGCGCATCCGTCCCCGTGTGGCGGTGGTGAAATCGCTGGCCTCAGCACTAACGATCGGCAGCGGCGGCTCGGTGGGCCGCGAGGGCCCGATCGTGCAGATCGCCTCGGCCATCGGCTCCACAGTGGGTCAGGTTGCCCGGCTGTCGGACGCCAACGTGCGACTGCTGGTGGCTGCTGGGGCCGCGGGCGGGATCTCCGCCACCTTCAACGCCCCCATCGCCGGTGTCTTTTTCGCCCTGGAGGTGATCCTCCGCCACTTCAACGTGCGAAACTTCAGCGTGGTGGTTCTCAGCTCGGTGGTGGCCGACGCCATCGGCCACGCTTACTTTGGGGATCACCCTGCGTTCCTCATACCCGAGTACCGGCTCGAGAGTGCCCTGGAGTTCCCGCTATACGGGCTGTTGGGCATCGTGGCCGCCGTGGCCGCGCTGGTGTTCGTGTGGATCCTCTACAAGAGCGAGGACATTTTCGACCGACTGCCCGTACCGGAGTGGGGCAGGACGGCGATCGGCGGCCTGGGCGTGGGGCTGCTGGGCCTCTGGTTCGTCGACCTGTTCGCGGTGGGCTATGGGTCAGGGCCCAGCGAGTCCGCAATACCCAGCGCCCTGGCCGGAGACCGGTCCCTGCAAGTGCTTGTGGCGCTGGCTGGACTGAAGATGCTGGCGACCTCCGTGACCATCGGCTCGGGAGGTTCCGGCGGCGTGTTCGCTCCATCGCTTTTCATTGGTGCCATGCTGGGCGGCGCCTTTGGCGACGTCGCGAATCGCATCTGGCCGGGGGTCACGGCACCGTCCGGCGCCTACGCCATGGTCGGCATGGCAGCGGTGTTCGCCGGCGCGGCGAGGGCGCCGATCACTTCGATCATCATCCTATTCGAGATGACCCGAGACTATTCCATCATCCTGCCCCTGATGACCGCGGTTGTGGTGTCGACTGTGGTGGCCCAGATCATCAGGAGGGACACGATCTACACTCTGAAACTGCGTCGGAGGGGGATCGAAATCGGTGAGCGGCGGGAGCAGCCGCGGCTGGCTTCCATCTCCGTGGGCCAGGCGATGAGCCGCAAGTTCGAGGTCATCCGCAGTGACATGCCAGCGCAGGAGCTGTTCAAGGTCTTCTCCACAAGAGCGGCGCGAGAGGGCGCCCTGCCGGTGGTGGACTCCAGCAAACGGCTCGTGGGCATCGTCACCCCCACAGATTTGGAGCGCACGCTCGAGAGGGACCTCTCGGAGTTGACCGTCGAGGACATAGCCACGAAGAGCTTGGTTACCGTGCATCCCGAGCAGACTCTGGACGAAGCGGTGCGGCGCATGAGCGGGCAGTCGCTGCGGCAACTTCCAGTGGTGAGCCGAACCGACCATGCTTTGCTCCTGGGCATGGTGCGCCGGAGCGATGTGTTTGCGGCCTACGGGCAGTCGTTGACCAGGCGACCGGCAGCGGCCAGGCGGCCCTCTCCGCTCGCCGCCATCGAGGCGTACGGCACGGAAGTTCTGGAAGTTGCCGTGTCCGGAGACTCGCCGGTTGTGGGCAAGGCCCTGAAGGAGATCGATCTCCCCGACGAGAGCATTATCGTCTCGATCGTCCGCGATGGCGCTGCGGTCATTCCGCGGGGCCACATAGTCCTAGCCGAGGGAGACAGCCTGGTAGTGGTCGCCGTGCCTGCGGTCAAGGAGGCCGTGCTCGAGCGGCTGGGGGATCGTGTGCCCGGGCCCGAGAGGGGACTCAGAGGTTAGCAGGGACAGGAGGCCGCCAGTAGGGAGTGCGCTGGCTAGAGGAGAGAGAAGCATGAAGTTCGCGAGTCGGATCCAAAGGCTGCCGCCGTACCTGTTCGCGGAGATCAGCCGCAAGATCGCAGAGAAGAGGTCGCAGGGGGTGGACGTGATCTCGTTCGGCATCGGCGACCCGGACCTGCCGACGCCGGAGCACATCGTGGAGTCGGTGCGGGAGGCGTCGCTGGACCCGGCCAACCACCGCTACCCGGAGACGGAGGGGCTGCCGGAGCTGCGACAGGCCATCGCCCGCTGGTACGGGCGGCGTTTCGACGTGTCGCTGGACCCGGAGCGCGAGGTGGTGCCGCTGATCGGGTCGAAGGAGGGGATCGGGCACATCGCGCTGTGCTTGGTCGATCCGGGAGAGGTGGCGCTGGTGCCGGACCCGGGCTACCCGGTGTGGGCAATCGGTACGCTGCTGGCCGGGGGCGAGGCGTACTACCTGCCGCTGAGGGAGGAGAACGGCTTCTTGCCGGACCTGGAGGGGGTGCCGGGGAAGGTTCTGCGCCGGGCGCGGGTGCTGTGGCTCAATTATCCGAACAACCCTACGGGCGCGGTGGCCGATATCGCGTTCTTCGAG
>CAYFYG010000243.1:0-2034 GCA_964347225.1 uncultured Dehalococcoidia bacterium
ATCCAGCCCTCCGGCGAAGACCCGCTCCTGGGCCACCGCGAGGTCTGGTTCGACGGCCCGACGCGGGCGGCGGTGTACGACCGCTCGCGCCTCTCGCCAGGTGATCGCATCGACGGCCCGGCGATCGTTGTCCAGATGGACGCGACGACCGCCGTCCCGCCCGGCTGGAGCAGCGCCGTCGACCCCTCCGGCAACCTCATCCTGGAGCAGGCCGATGCCTAGGCGCCCGGACCCCGCCGAACTCGCCATCTTCAACGCCCTCTTCGCCTCCGTCGCCGACGAGATGGGCGTGACACTGGGCCGCACGGCCCACTCCTCCAACATCAAGGAGCGCCGCGACTACTCCTGTGCCGTCTTCGACGCGAAGGGACGGCTCGTGGCGCAGGCCGCCCACATTCCCGTTCACCTGGGCGCCATGCCCACGGCCGTCGCGGCCGCCATGCCCCTAGCGCCCTTCGCCCCCGGCGATCTCGTCATCCTCAACGACCCCTACCTCGGCGGCACCCACCTGCCCGACATCACCATGGTCTCGCCCGTGTTCTCGCGACGCGCCCTGCCTACCGGCAGGCAGGCCCTGGCCGGCTTCGTGGCCAGCCGCGCCCACCACGCCGACGTCGGCGGCGTGTCGCCGGGATCGATGCCCCTCGCCGAGGAGCTCCTCCAGGAGGGCGTGGTCATCCCGCCCATCAAGCTGTACGAGCGTGGCCGGCTCAACCACGCCGTCCTCGATCTCCTCCTGCGCAACGTGCGCAGCCCCGACGAGCGCAGGGGCGACATCGACGCCCAGACCGCCGCCCAGCGCGTGGGCGAGGCCCGTTTCCGCGAGATCGTAGAGCGCTACGGCCTGCGGGCCGTGCGGCGCCAGATGCGCGCCGTCATGGACTACGCCGAACGAATGACCCGCGCCGCCGTCTCGGAGATAGCAGACGGCGTGTACGAGTTCGAGGACTTCCTGGACGACGACGGCCTCAGCGACGAGCCAGTCCCTATCCGGCTACGCCTCACCGTTGACGGCGCGACGATGCACTTCGACTTCACCGGCTCCTCACCCGAGCGGCCCACGTCCGTGAACGCCGTCGCCGCCGTCACCCGCTCCGCGGTATACTACGTCGTCCGCTGCCTGCTCGATGAGTCCGTGCCCTCCAACGACGGCTGTTTCCGGCCCGTGACCTTCGCCCTCCCGGAGCGCTCCGTCGTGAACGCCGGCCCGCCCCGAGCAGTGGCGGCCGGCAACGTCGAGACCTCCCAGCGCATCGTCGACGTCGTCCTCGGTGCCCTCGCCCCAGCCCTGCCGGAGCGCATCCCGGCCGCCAGCGCCGGCACGATGAACAACGTCTCCATCGGCGGCTGGGACCCCGCCCGCGACGCCTCCTTCGCCTACTACGAGACCGTGGGCGGCGGCGCCGGTGCCAGCCCACGCGCCGACGGCCTCTCCACCGTCCACACCCACATGACCAACACGATGAACACGCCCGTTGAGTCTCTGGAGATGAGCTACCCCGTGCGGCTGGTCGAGTACGCCGTGCGTCGCGGCTCCGGCGGCGACGGCATCCACCGCGGCGGCGACGGCATCCGCCGTACGTGGGAGTTCCTCGCTCCCGCCACCGTTTCGCTCCTCACCGAGCGCCGCCGTCGGCGACCCTGGGGCCTCGCCGGAGGCAAGCCGGGCGAGCCCGGCCGCGATGTCCTGCGACGCGCCTCAGGCCAGCAGGTCGAACTACCCTCCAAAGGTCAGGCGAAGGTCGAGGCGGGAGATCGGCTGACACTGGAAACGCCCGGCGCCGGAGGCTACGGCGATGTCGGCTCATCCTGAGCTTGTCGCAGGATGAATCTCCTGCCCCACAACCCCTCGCCACCGTCGCGCCCTCGTCGTAGAATCGGCCTCATGAGCCCGGACACACCGCGGCCCGCCCTCCTGCGCGTCCAGCGCCTGCGCCCGGCCGCTCGCCTGCCCCGGCGCGCCACGCCCGGCTCCACCGGCTACGACCTCTACGCCTGCCTCGACGAAGACCTCATCGTGGGGCAGGAGCCGGT
>CAYFYG010000244.1:0-1632 GCA_964347225.1 uncultured Dehalococcoidia bacterium
CGGGGGAGATCACCCTGCGGGGCAAAGTCCTGCCCGTTGGCTCCATCCGCGACAAGGTGCTGGCCGCTCACCGCGCCGGCATCAAGCGCGTCCTGGTCCCCGACGAGAACGAGAATGACTTGGCGGAGGTGTCGGAGGAGGTACGGCGGGAGCTGGACTTCGTGCTGGTGGAGCACGTGGACGAGGTGCTGAACGCGGCTCTGCACTCGGAGAAGCGGCCGGAGGCCCCCAAGCTGGTAGCGGCGGCGCCGTAGGCTCGCGCAGGTCAGGCTTACGCCCGCGTGAGCCGCCAAGAGAATGCCGCTTGCGCTAGTATCCCCGCTGCAAATCCACCACGTTGCGCAGGGGCTCCCCCGCCAGGTACCGGCGCAGGTTGTCGCAGAACAGCTCCACCGCCCGCTCCATGTACACCGGCGTGCCGCCGCTGATGTGGGGCGTCAGGATAACGTTGTCCATCCCCCACAGCTCGCTGTCGCCGGGCAGGGGCTCCTGCTCGAACACGTCCAGAGCGGCCCCGGCGATCCATCCCTCCTCTAGGGCCCGCACCAGCGCCGTCTCGTTGATGACGGCCCCGCGAGAGATGTTGATGAGGCGCGCCGTGGGTTTCATCGACTGTAGCTCTTGCTCACCGATGAGGCCGCGAGACTCGGCTGTCAGAGGCACGGCGATCACTAGATAGTCGGCCTGCGACAGCAGGTAGGGGAGGTCGGATGGGGACAGGAGCTCGTCCACGTCCGCGATCCCGGCCTTTTGGCCGGGCTCGCGCTGCTGGGCGGAGCGGCGGATGGCCAGAACCCGCATACCGTCGGCCTTGGCAAGCTTGGCGACGTAGCTACCGATGGCACCCAGCCCTAGGATGCCCACCGTCTTCCCATACAGCTCCTCCGCGAGGTAGGGCCGCCAGGTGCGCTCAGCCTGGGCTCGCATGGCCGTGGGCAGCCCCTTGGCGAAGGAGAGCATGGCGCCCATCACATACTCTCCGATGGGCACCGCGTGGATGCCGCTGGCGGTGGTCAGCGTCACGCCGCTGCGGGCCAGCTCGCTGTCCAGCAGACCCTCGACGCCGGCCGCGGTGATCTGCACCCACCGCAATTTCGGCGCGCGTCCAGCTATGTCCGGAGGGATCACGGTCGATGTGAACAGCACCTCCGCCTCGGCCAGGTTGGAGGCCAGGCTTGCTCTCGCCTCCTCCTCCGTCTCCTCCGCGGGGTCGCGCTCCTCGGCGTAGGCCCACCAGACGGGCCGCCCGCCGCGGTACAACCGCCGCTGCGCCCAGGAGAGGGAGACCAACCGCAAACGTGGGCTGACCTGGCGGATGGCAGCGGCCAGCTCCTCGGGGAGGCCCAGGGTCAGGACGACGGGCACTTCGTTCATCGGACTCCCCGCATTATATCGGGAACGAGCGGCCGAGGAGAACGCGGCAGCAATTGGGCGCCACAGCTTGCTGAATGCCCGCGAACCTTAACCTTCTGTTAACTGACGTTTAGATTCGGTTGTCCTACGGTGGAATTGGAGGTCATCACCTCCATCCGCTCCCCCAAGAGCGAATACGGCTCCCCCAGAGCCCGGGATGAGCCCAACAGGGAGGAACACTCTATGGCCAGGGGCCCGCACCCCGCCCGGCACGAAGAC
>CAYFYG010000245.1:0-1507 GCA_964347225.1 uncultured Dehalococcoidia bacterium
ATCTTCACCACCGGCTGCCCGGTGGAATTCAAGCCCACAGCCGTGCCGACGACGCCTCCAATCGCCAACAGATGATCGGTGTGGGCCTCCTGGGCGGCGATTGCTCGCTCCAGCCCTGGCGGATCAGGAGGGCCGCCCGCGGAAGCACCGCCCCCAGAGAAGACGAAGCCCAGGACGACCAGTGCCACCGCCAGGGCTAGAACCGACAATGAACAGAAACGTCCTATCATGGCCGGGCCCTCCGTTTGATGCTCAGAAAGCCGACCCGCATCGCCGCGAGTCGCGGGATGCGGGTACGCAAATTATCGGCGTTGGGAAGGCGTCTGTCAATGGGTTCCGGAAATGGCTTGCGCCTGCTTCACGGATGGTTTACTAGGGCCGCTCTCCTTGGGATTGTCTTTGAGGGTCGTCACTATGGGAACTTAGTGTCGACTGCTTCCCGGCCGTTGGCCAAGGCTTGCCTCTAGATGGGAAAACGGCGGTAGTGGGTCAGTTTGACAACTCCGGTCTCACATCAACCACGGAAGAACGTATTTCTTGAACGGTAGCCAGATCAGCGCAACGCCGAATGCAATCGCTGGCTCTATTGTGGCCAAGGTACCTGCGCCGATCCACTCCCAAGCGACCACTGTGACAGCAAGAATAACCTGTACGGCGATGAGCATTCCGTTGAAACTCATCACGGCCGTGACTGGCGTGTTGCTGATGCTATCGACTGTGGTTGCTGCGTCTCGTATCGCCATTGACGACCCCCTTCTCCCAAACCTATGGGGTTGCTCCGCCCTCCTTGGAGCGGCTCGTTTGCACGGCACGTGACGAATTCGACGCGTCGAAGGTTCCGCCCGCCGCGATTCTGTACCCGGACTGTCCGGGTGTCAACGGAGGGAGGATTGTCGCCCCGACAACCGACCGAATCTTCGGTCGAGGGGCTGCAAACCTACTGGATGAACATGCTCGGACTGATGTGCCTGAGCCACGCCACGCGCTCCGCCAAGGCAGGTGTGTCGACTTCTATCTCGCCAACGTTCAGGCTTCGAAGGTAGGCGGACTGCGAGAAGACCCAGACCTGCGGGAATGGCAGTCCGTCCGGCAGCTTGTGGCGGAAGAGGCACTCATCGTCCCCAGCCGGGTGAAGTGCTACCCAGTAGCTGACGAGTGGCTCCACGGGATGCGTCACATCCAAGTGACCTGCCCCCATGAACGGTACCACTCGCTATGTTAGTCCGACCACGGGCCTGGCTCCAGGCAGAGCGATAGCGGAGCCTGGCCATGGCACGATGGCTTCTGGTGCCGGCGGGCGGTAGCCCAGTGAGCTGTGGGGACGCACCGCATTGTAGTGGCAGCGCCACCGGTCGCAGATCACCCGCGCCTCCAGCACCGTCTGGAATACCTCTCCGTTCAGCAGCTCATCCCGTAGCCTCCCATTGAACGATTCGATGTAGCCGTTCTCCCAAGGGCTCCCGGGCTCGATGTGCAGGGTCTGCACTCCCACTCGTTGGAGCCAGTC
>CAYFYG010000246.1:0-3658 GCA_964347225.1 uncultured Dehalococcoidia bacterium
GGCCGGCAAGCGTTTCGCTCAGATCGGTGAAGATCTCCTCGCAGAACTTCCCGCACACCTCCCGCGCGCGATACCCCAGGATTTGCTCGGCCGCGCCGCTAAACGAGGCGATTCCGCCGGTCTTGTCCAATGTCAGCAGCCCAATCCGCATGCTGTCGGGTTCCTCGGTTGCATCTTCCCCTTTACGGGACTGGCGAGCGGGGCGGAGCTGGGAACTCAAGGCCCGTGCCTCGGGACGAGGGTTGCCTCCTCGAACCTGCCGGAAACCGCCAGTGTACCGGGCTCGCCAGTGGTCTCACGTTCCGTCGAACGCTATCCAGCGTTCACCGTACGGAGTCTTATCGGTCGTCTGCGGCAAAGCATGTACCGTGCCACTAACCGGGCGAGGCGAAAACCCAAGTTGCCTCCCTCGCCGAAAGGCGCACGGCGTAGCGGCTTGCCCGCAAGTACTTATTCCACACGTTGTTACGGAAGGTACCTGGCATGCAGAACCCCGTCTGCGGCCTTGGTGCTGCCAGAGATGCCCGCCCCACGCCGTCGCCTCGCTCGCAACGCGGCCTCAAGCCACCGATGCCGAGACGGCGGAACTCCGGCCGGCCGGCGGAATTGAGCCATTGGACGAACCACCCCACTGCCCCGGGAAAGCGGACAGGCGCCGGAATGTCGACGTCCGCCCAGAATTCCCAGGGCGCTAGTCCGAAGACCACCTATTTTGCCGCGCGCGGCAACCTACCACAAAACTGACAGCTTGTCAATCAAGATGTGGAGTATGCTCAAGTCCAATCCACTACGGGTGGTACACCCCAGGCACCGCCCTGTGGCTTGAGAGCCCTCAGGACCGGAGATGCGGCACCAGGGTCTGCGGAACCGGTTCCGCGCCCACATTACGCCCCCTACGGCGTGATCTTGAGCTGCCCCCATCCCCCACTGTAGGCCGCAGGCGGTGGCGTCGCCTTGCCGAGTAGCCGCCCCTTTTTGGGGCCTTCCCGCCGCCAATATCCCCGCAGAGTGCGCAGCACTTCGCCAATCTGGCCGATCGGTACATGGCCGGCCAGCCGTGCTAGAGCATTTTCAATCCAACCGTAGCGCGTTAGGCGCTTGTTAGGGTTGCGCGATGGGCGTGTTGTTCGTAGGTTTCTCCCTGGTCCCAGGAATGGACCAGGAAGGAGCCACGGATGGGTGCGCCATACGCACAGGATCTTCGAGACCGGGTGCTCGCGGCCTACGATCGCGGGATGAAGACCAAACAGATTGCCGACCTCTTTCAGGTCAGTCCGGCCTGGGCTCGACGCGTCAAGCAGCGTCGCCGTGAGACCGGTGAGACGACACCACGGCCCATGGGCGGGGCCACGGTGATCAAGATCGATCTCGCGCAGCTGGCGGAGTTGGTCAGGCAACACCCGGACGCGACGATCAGGGAATTGCATGCCCTGCTGGGCGTTGACTGCGTTGAGTCCGCCGTGGGCATGGCGCTCAAGCGTCTGGGGTTGTCTTTTAAAAAAAGATGATCCACGCGGCGGAGCGGAACCGCCCGGACGTCGCCCGACGCCGTGCCGCGTGGAAGCGCATCCAACCGACGATCCACGCCGAACGTTTGATCTTCATCGACGAGACCTGGGCCAAGACCAACATGACCCGCCTGCGTGGCCGGGCGCCGCGTGGTCAACGACTGATCGACAAGACGCCGCACGGTCATTGGAAGACCACCACGCTGATCGCGGCCTTGGGCATCACGGGCATGCGTTGCTCGACGGTCGTGGATGGTGCCGTCAACGGCGACGTGTTCGAGGCGTTTGTCGAACAGGTGTTGGTTCCCGAACTTCGTTCAGGCGACGTGGTGATCATGGACAACCTGTCGAGTCACAAGCGGCTGCGCGTTCGCGAGTTGATCGAAGCCAGCGGCGCCCGGCTGGTGTTCCTGCCGCCGTACAGTCCCGATCTGAATCCGATCGAATTGATCTTCGCCAAGATCAAGCAGGCGCTCCGGTCGCTGGCCTGCCGAACCCGTGACACCCTCTGGAACGCGATGCAGTCCGTCCTCGAACAGGTGACGCCCAACGACGCCGCCAACTGCTACAAACACTGCGGATACACGCTACGTGTGGATTGAGATTGCTCTAAATGACCGTGCAGAATTGCGCTGCGCCTTGTAACCTCTTGCAAATCAAGAGGTTGTGGATATAAGAATGGGAACTCCAATGTATAGTGTTCCAACCGGGCACGTGCCCAGAAGGAGGAGTTCCCATGGACGGGATTATCCCCGAACTGCGTTTCGCCGACAAGCAGAAGCTGATTCGGCGAATGCGCAAGTGCCGCCAGGCGGGCCTGAAGACCCGCTACCTGATCATCGTCAACCTCTTCAGCGGCCGCACGCCGGCCCAGACAGCCGCGGCCGTGCACATCGCCCGCAGCACGGTCTATCGCGTAGCCACGCGCTTCCGGCTCTTGGGCGAATGGGGCCTGCTCGATCGCCGCGAGGACAACGGGCAGGCCAAGCTCAGCGACCACGTGCTGGCCGAATTGGATCGGCTGGTGCGATCCAGTCCGGAGGACTGGGGCTGGCTGCGTCCCACCTGGACACGCGAGATGTTGGCCGAGACGCTGGCGCAACGGACCGGTGTAGGCTTGCATGTGACGACGCTCAGCCGAGCGCTGCAGATGATTCGCGCCCGGCGCGGGCGTCCGCGGCCCACGGTGGGCTGTCCCTGGCCCAAACGCCGGAAAAACCGGCGTCTGCAAGCGATTCGGCAGTTGCTGGCGACGCTGTCGAAAGGACACGTGGCGGTGTACGCCGACGAGGCGGACGTGCACCTGAACCCGAAGATCGGACTGGACTGGATGGGCTACGGGCAGCAGAAGGCCGTGGTCACACCGGGCCAGAACGCCAAGTGGTATCTGGCCGGGGCGTTGAATGCGCAGACCGGCGAGCTGGTGTGGGTGGACGGGGAGCGAAAGAACAGCTTGTTGTTCATCGCGTTGCTGGAACGACTGACGCGGGTCTATGCTCAGGCGAAGGTGATTCACGTGATCCTGGACAACTTCCGCATCCACAGCAGCCGCATGACGCAAGAGGCCGTGGCGGCGTTCGGCGGGCGGATCGTGCTGCACTTCCTGCCGCCCTATTGCCCGCAGGCGAACAAGATCGAGCGTTTGTGGCAGGATCTGCACGCGGCGGTGACGCGGAACCACCGCTGCCGCACGCTGTGGCAATTGTTGCAACGCCTCTACCGATTTCTGCAACGCCGGACGCGAGCGGCCCGACGCCCAAGCACGGCACGTGCGGCATGAAGTCAATACTCGCGGTGCAGAATCACGCACGGTCATTTAGGTGACCTGATCGGCCGACGCCGCTCGAAGTAGGCTGCGGTCATGATGGGCGAGGCCCGGGGTTCCGGCGTACCCCTAGCCACGCTCCCCCTCAGCGAAAACCCGCCTACATGGGCCCGATACGGGCCGAGGATCAATGCAAACCGCCTGGGGGGCACCTTGGGTAGCAGGAAACGCGAAATCGGCCCGGAGACGGCCAGATTCGAGGGAGAATCACCCACCACTAGCCGGCGGCCGCCTGTTAGGGCAAATGGGTATAGAGTCCACGCTGGCCCCGCTGTATCATGGAGGCTGCATTTCCGCCCCTGCTGACGATGGTCGTCATGGGCGA